>JALWKG010000187.1 GCA_027081565.1 Helicobacteraceae bacterium | reverse complement strand
AGGTCAACGAGGGGACCAGACTTTTGGAGTATATGTCCCATACTATAGATGACTTTAAAAATTATTTCAAGCCTGACAAGGAGCGAAGTGATGAACAGATCAGCAAAGTCATAGAAGACACAGTTTCGCTGGTGCAGAAGTCACTGGAAGCCCATAATATCACTCTAAAGATGCGCTTGGAAAGTGATGCACATTTGATGGTCTATAGAAATGAACTTTTACAGGTGATCTTAAATCTTATCACCAACGCCAAAGATGCTTTAGTCATCGGTACTGTAAGTGTGCCCCAAATAGAAATTGTGCTTAAAGAAGAGGGTGAAAAACTATATCTCAGTATTTGTGACAATGGTGGTGGTATAGACGAAGAGATAAAGGAGAAGATCTTTGAACCTTATTTCTCTACTAAGGGCGCACATAGTGGTACAGGACTCGGTCTCTATATGTCAAAGACGATCGTAGAAGAGCATCTCAATGGGAGCTTAGTTGTCACCAATATCAATGGTGGCTCTTGCTTTACGGTCATACTTGTGTGATGATATTGGAATATAAAGATTCAGGTAGATGATATATTAGGTTTGTAGCACAAGAAGCACCTGCGCGGTGCTAAAAAAAGAGAGACTTTATTAGTCGATGTCTACTGCAAAGTCTTCACCAAATTTAAAGATAGCATAGGCACGTAGTGTAGCACCATTGTTGGTACCGCTGTAAGTATTAGTTACGGAAGTACCTCCATTTAGATCATAGGTGTATCCTCCGCCAACACCAGCAAAACGGTAGTCAAGATCTGCAGAGATTGCGAAGTAGCGACCGAAGTTGAGATTGATACCAGCTGCAGGGGCAATACCAAATTCGAAGTTGATATTTGTTTGTGTAAGCAGTGCATTTTCATTGTTTTGGTAGTTGTAGCCAAAGTTAAAGCGAGGACCAACCCATAGACGTACCATCTTTGTTCTCAGTACACCAAATCCAAAGGTTTGAACTACTTGCAAACGGAACATGTCACAATTGCTTCCAGAACAGCTTGTTGAGCTGCTGCTATTTGAGACTGTGTTAACTGTACGGTCCATCCACTCTACACCGAGTCTATAGTTTAGGAGTTTATCTTTTCCAAGGTTATTGTCATACATTAGTCCTAAACCAAGAGCAGGTTTATACTTCGTTGTCTGGTCAAACTCTTGACCGCCATCTGGAGAGACTGTTACATCCATAGTATCACCTAAAGAGTAGGGTAGGTAAAGACCAATTCCCCCTGCACTCAGGGCCAGAGGTGCGCTAATAAGCCATGTAAGTATTATTTTTTTGAACATTTTCATTTTAACTCCAATTAAAAAGATATAAAAAGTATAACTGCATCTGAATTCTTATATGCTTAATAAGGAAAGTTTATAAAAAACTGTTAACTTTTGACCGCATAACTGTTTAAACGATAACCCACACCAGACATGTTCTCTATGGTATTGTCAGGGAGCTTTTTACGTAAACCTCTAACCAAGGAGCGAATAGCATCTTGACTCATCCCTTCAAAAGGCCAGATGGCATCTTCGATCTCCTGATAGGTGAGTGTACGATTAATGTAGTGAGAGAGAAGGTCTATAAAAAGTAGTTCGTTTTTTGTGAGCTTGATTTCGCTGTTTTCATAGTTTACGGTCTGGGTGTAAGCGTTGTAGTCACAGTTTTCAGAAAGCTGAATGGTAAACTTGTTTTGGTCTTTTATTTTCTCTACAGACTTGCTTAGTGTGTTAAGCAGTTTATCTTTAGTAATAGGTTTGAGCAAGTACTTTACTAAATTAAGCTCGACAGCTTGCATAAGGTATTCAGTGTCTGTGTAAGCAGTGGCGATAATGATCTGAACATCTTGATCTTTAGAGCGGATGTAGCGTGCCATATCGAGACCGTTTAGACGGGGCATATTGATGTCAGTGATGATAATATCTGGTTTTTCGTCTGCCCACACCTTGATGGCTTCTTTACCATCACTGGCTTCTAGCACCTCTTTAGTAATACGCTTCAAGTACTCGACCGCATTGCGGCGTACATCATCTTCATCTTCGACGTAAAGGATCCTGAGACCTTTTAGCAGTTCTTTTTGCAATTATTGTCCTTCGGCTATGTTAAATATATCATGGTGAAACAGTCACTGTTGGTCTCATTTTACTCAAAAAAAAATCAAATCATTAATATAGATTATTATATCATTGCAATATGAAAAAACAGAAACATTTAATGACACAGTTCCTTTATGAAAAAACATGGACGAAGGTAGATGATGCCGAAGCGATCCGTCTTATAGACGATGAGATGAAAATGGGCGATGGCAAGGGGACTTTAGAATATGTCAAAAGTGCCACTAAAAATGGAAAGACCATCACTGTAGGTGAGTGCCGTTTCAGACAAGAGTAGATGATGAACCCAAGTTTCATACGTTTTGCACTGATCAGTACGGTCTTGTTTGGGATACTCTTTTTCTTTTTTAAACTGCGTCTGCATATGCCTACTGTTTGGGCACACTTACTCACTATCAATATCTTAGCTTTTCTCTTCTACAGCTACGACAAGTTGGCAGCATTAAAGTTATGGCACAGGGTTCCTGAAGCCATTTTACACATCTTGGTTGCCATCGGTGGCACCCCGGCAGGTATTTTAGCCCAACAACTTTTTTGGCATAAAACTACCAAGCGCAAGTTTCAGGTGGTCTTTTGGTTGATCGCGCTGTTACAGGTGATCACTATTTATGTGGTGGTCTATACTGATCTGTTACAGATGATCTTTTAAGACACTCTCCCACACCTTGTACGCTTTATCAGTAAGATGCACTCCATCACTGGTAAATGCTTTTTGTATGCCTCCATCACTGCCTACCATCTGAGTGTAGAGATCGATATAGATAAAATTATGTTCTTTGCAGGTTTGTTTGAGAAAGTGGTTTAGTAAAATAATTTTTTCATTGATCGCATAACTTCCATCATACATCTTAACAGGCAAGAGTGAGATGACCACTATTTTGGGCACGTTCTGAATCTTAGTCATTATTTTCAGGTAGTTCTCTTGTATGGTCTCTATATATTGCCCTTGCAAAAGATCATTGATACCGATCTGTAAGACAAGCGTATGCGGTGCTTTTTCTAAAGTGTAATGGAGTCTGTAAAGCAGTCCGTCAGTAGTGTCACCAGCAATACCGGCATTATGATGGACTCCGAAGTTCGACCAGTCATGAAACTGTGTCAGAGAGTCACCAAGAAAGATAAGCGGAAGTTGGTTTTGCATGATAAGTATCTTTACATTGTCATTCCTGCAGAGGCAGGTGACCAAAGGAAATGCCCTCGGGTGAATCAACGAGTTGTAAGTGCTTTAGAGGTGCTTGATCTTAACCGTAGAGTTAAGCAACCATCCCGTAATGACCATAAGAAGAATGGTCACAAAAGCGGGATACACATAAACCCCTCCTAAAAAAATAAACCACAAGACGATGGCACCCATTGGGGTGGGAAGGCCTGTAAAGTACTCTTCGACTTCTCCCTCTTCTGCGTTGATGTTGAACTGTATAAGACGGCGTAGACCACTGATGATGTAATAGAGAGAAACAGCAGAACCTACGATAAAGATAAAACTCGACTCAGAAGGCTGAATAATAGAGACAAAAATAATAAACACTGGCGTCAAGACAAACGAGAGAAAGTCAGCATAAGAGTCTAGCTGGATTCCAAACTCATTAGAGAGACCGTGTTTACGTGCCATCTTGCCATCAAAGATGTCAAAACCGCCACCGATCCATAAAAAGATAATGGCCATAAAAAAGTTTCCTTGTGTCGCTAAGTACATCGCGATCAATCCACTAGAGAGGTTTCCAAAGGTAAACATGTTGGCTAAGTTGAAATGGCTGTCTGCACGGTAGAGAAAATTCATTATATTCCTTGTAAGTTTTAAGAGACGCATTATAGCAAAAACCTTTCGAAGTAAAAGTTAGAAAGGTGTTGCAAATATATTTTGATAATTAATATTGATTTAATGGAGTCGGTGGCATGATTACAAATACTTGAAAAAGATAGTATTAGTCACTCAACTTTCGCACATAAATTCCAGTAAAACTTCTAACTAAAGCATATCTACGAAACCCCATAAATAGGCACTTTAAAGTATAATTTCATTATGACAATCAATCATATTT
>JALWKG010000186.1 GCA_027081565.1 Helicobacteraceae bacterium | reverse complement strand
GTGCAGGACGATTGTTAACACGGTCTAAGATCGTATTAATATCAGTGTCGCTGAGTGGTGTAGGAACATTTGCCTCACCAATAAATCCAGAGACTTTAGGAACAGTCTGGATCATTGTCTGGATCTCAGTGTCAAGATCAACATTGATAAAAACATACCCTGAGTACAGTGAACGTTCAGAGATTTTTTTCTTACCGTTTTTCATCTCTACAACATCTTCTGTAGGAACGATAACTTCTGCGATCTTGTCTTGTAGTTTGTTCTCTTCGATCAAGTAAAGAATTGCTTCTCTAACCTTGCGTTCACTACCATAGGTCTGAATCGAGTACCATTTGTGTGCCATAATCTATCCTTAACCTAATATTGCTGATAGAACTGATGACATAAGCAAGTCAACCAGTGCCAGAAAAATAGAGATGACAGTCACCACTAAAAAGACAGCAAAAAATGCTTGTTTTACCTGACCTTTAGTAGGAAAGATAACTTTAGACAGTTCCAGTTTTGCATTTTGTAACGCACTTCTCATATTTTATCCTCTATACATTTGCAATCAATAAAGCTCTAAAGCTACATAGATTGTAAATGTCTTATTTTAATTGGTGGCAGGCGTAGAGAGACTCGAACTCCCAACACCCGGATTTGGAATCCGGTGCTCTACCATTGGAGCTATACGCCTATATAATGTAAATGGACAAACCATTTACCACGTTAACTCTGATCTTGCCTTAACGGCAGGCTTAAGAAGTTGATCCCTTAATTCAGAGTGTGCCTTACACTTAAAGTGAAATTATTATAATTTCATCTCTTTGTGTGGTGTATGCTCACGACACCATTTACAGTATTTAGTTACTGTAAACTTCTCAGTGTGAGTCTTTTTGTTTTTTGAGGTGTGATAGTTACGACGTGTACACTTCTCACAACCTAAGTGAATTGTTTCTCTCATTATGTTTCCCTTCGTTTTATTTCTTACTTAAAAGAGTTTATCCTCTTTACAAGTGGCAAGCCAAAGGCTTGCGTCCTAAAAAAGGACTTTACTTTTTCATTAATTACTTAATGATTGTAGCAACAACACCTGCACCAACTGTACGTCCACCTTCACGGATAGCGAAACGAGTTCCCTCTTCCATTGCAATCGGAGCGATAAGTTCAGCAGTGATACTAACGTTGTCACCTGGCATAACCATCTCAGTACCTTCTGGTAGAGTGATCGCACCTGTAACATCAGTTGTACGTACGTAGAACTGTGGACGGTAGTTAGAGAAGAATGGTGTATGACGGCCACCCTCATCTTTACTTAGTACATAGATCTCAGCAGTAAATGTTGTGTGAGGAGTGATTGTGCCTGGCTTACAAAGAACCTGACCACGCTCAACTGCTTCTTTATCGATACCACGAAGAAGAACACCACAGTTATCACCTGCAACACCACAGTCCATCTCTTTACGGAACATCTCAACACCAGTTACAGTAGTAGACTGAGTGTCTTTGATTCCAACGATTTCGATGTTTTCACCAACACAAACCTGACCACGTTCAACACGACCAGTTACAACTGTACCACGACCAGAGATTGAGAATACATCCTCAACTGGCATTAGGAAGTCTTTGTCTGTTTCACGCTCTGGCTCTGGGATGTACTCATCAACAGTTTTCATTAGTTCAATGATCTTGTCAGCCCATGGCCCAAGAGCACCAGCTTTTGCTTCTTCTAGTGCTTGGTATGCAGAACCAGCAGTAATAGGAGTGTCATCACCTGGGAACTCATATACGTCTAGTAGTTCACGGATTTCCATCTCTACTAGTTCCAGAAGCTCTTCATCATCAACAAGGTCTTCTTTGTTCATGAATACAACGATGTAAGGAACACCAACCTGCTTAGAAAGAAGGATGTGCTCACGTGTTTGTGGCATTGGGCCATCCGCTGCAGAAACAACAAGAATAGCACCGTCCATCTGAGCAGCACCAGTAATCATGTTCTTGACATAATCGGCGTGACCTGGACAGTCAACGTGAGCGTAGTGACGGATATCTGTCTCATACTCAACGTGTGAAGTTGCAATCGTGATTCCACGCTCGCGCTCTTCTGGTGCATTATCGATCATGTCATAATCCATGAATTTTGCATCATTTTTAACTGCAAGTACTGCTGTAATTGCTGCTGTCAATGTAGTTTTACCGTGGTCAACGTGACCGATAGTACCGATGTTAACGTGCGGTTTCGTACGTTCGAATTTTTCTTTAGCCATAAGAATCTCCTGCTTGTTAGTTAAATTGAAATGGAATTGTACCCAAAAACTATTCATTTATTGCTTATAATTCTAAAATTTCGTAAAAAATCTTATTTTAATGTTTTAAATGGAGCTCACACCGGGAATTGAACCCGGGACCTCTTCCTTACCAAGGAAGTGCTCTACCTCTGAGCCATGTGAGCATAAAGATCACAAACATTAAAAATTATAAACCAAAGCAATAAGTGCATAGTTTTTTAGTACATAGTATAGTGTTGAAAGAATTAGCAATTAGATGAAAATAAGTAGAAGTATAAAGTTATTGTACTTCAGCTCCCAGAAGGATAATACATTTTCTCAATGGAGCGGGTGAAGGGACTCGAACCCTCGACCCTCAGCTTGGAAGGCTGACGCTCTAGCCAACTGAGCTACGCCCGCGTCATCATTGATGGTGGTGAGAAGAGGAGTCGAACCTCTGAACCCATAGGGAGCAGATTTACAGTCTGCCGTCGTTGGCCACTTGACTATCTCACCATCGTTTGTTGTATTGATCTGGTCTAACACTGTTTCTAATATTCGAAATCAAATGGTGCCGACACGAGGATTTGAACCCCGGGCCTGCTGATTACAAATCAGCTGCTCTAGCCAACTGAGCTATGTCGGCATCTGAAATCGAGCTGCAATTATAGGGACTTTTGTTTTCAATGTCAAGGGATTTTCAATTAAAAGTGAATTTTCTTTCCATCTTCTAATATCTCCACCTCCCAAACCCCCTGTTTTTGGGCTATCTCTTCTATTATACTTTTTTTATAAAGTGGCTTAATATGGTTGATTTTTAATTGCAAACCCAATGTTTCTATACTTTTCAGTCCTGAGAAAAGGAGCTTAGGTGTTAAATGTTTACTAATTATCGCCAATTTCTCCATTTCTGAGGGAAATGAGCACTCTATGACAAGTGTAGATATACTTTTATCACTGTTCACAAGACGTTCAACACAAGATAGATCATATGTATCTGCTGTGATCAACACACTTGAACTGTTTTTCTTAACGACATATCCACAACTTGGCACAGTATGATCTGTCTCAAATGCATATATTGAAGTTGTCTCATCAAGTCTATAAACTTTTCCAATATCTATAGATTTACAGACCATAGCCATTTTATTGCTGTCGGTCAGTTTTATTTTAGTAAAATCCGGCCATATGATGTCATTGATAAAGTGTTTCTGTACGGCTTCTAAAGTCTCAGGAAGTCCTCTGACTACTAAGGTCTCTACACGTTTCTCAAAATGACTGTCCAAGATATAGGCAATGTCGAGTATATGATCTAAATGTGAGTGTGTCAACCAAATGGTCTCTATCTTAGCCACATCTTTTTTAAGAGGGTGCAACAAGTTACCGGCATCTATGACATTTTGGGCATTTATGTAAAAGGCACTGGTACCACCTTCTACTCCTTTAGTACCATTACTTCCCAATATTGTGATTTCATTCTCCATGATAGGTATCTTTAAATTGTCCTCTTATCTCTAGGAACTTATCGATATTTTCAAAAAAGAGATCGATCAATTTAGGATCAAAGTGTTCTCCCCTCTCTTCTCTGAAAAGTTTAAATATACGTTCATCATCCCATGCCTTTTTATAGACACGGTCTGAGCCCAAGGCATCAAACACATCGGCCAAAGCTGTAATACGACCATAAATATGAATCTCTTCACCTTTAAGCTGGTTAGGGTAACCCGTGCCGTTATACTTCTCATGATGTTGATAGGCCACGATTGATGCTGCTTTAAGCAGTGTACGTTCAGAACCTTTTAATATGTTGTAGCCCAACTCTGCATGGGTATCCATAATACGACGTTCTTCTTCATTGAAGCGTCCTGGCTTGTTTAAAACAGCATCTGGAATAGCGATCTTACCCAAGTCATGCATAGGAGAGGC
>JALWKG010000185.1 GCA_027081565.1 Helicobacteraceae bacterium | reverse complement strand
ATTCAACAGGCGCGTGACCGTGCTTATGCACTTTGTGGTCAAGTACATTTCGCCGGTAAAAAGCTTCGTACTGATATCGCATACCAAGCGCTTTAGGCCCTATTAGTGAATGATGAGGTTCTAGAACGTCTTTCGAGTGCCAACCTTGAGTTAGCCTCTCTTCCAAAACGTGCGCTTGCATTTTTTATAGATGAGATGCTGCTCGCAGTGCTTTTTATGATCATTATATATGATAGAGTCGCAGGTCTTAGTAACCCTGAAGACATTGTCCCTTTGGTCAACAGTTTTACCTTCGAGTATCTTCTTTTAAAAGTAGCCTATCAAACTCTTTTCGTCTACCAGTATGGGGCAACTATCGGCAAGATCGTGATGAAGATATTTATCATCGATGCTGAGACTATGGAAAAACCTGGTTTTAGCAGTGCGCTTAACCGCGCGGTTTTCAGAGTGATCAGTGAGATGCTCTTTTACCTTGGATTTGTCTGGGCTTTTTACAATAAAAAGCGTCAGTCATGGCATGATAAGACAGCACGGACTCTTGTAGTCAATGGCTAATCCACAACACACTTCTAACAGTATCAGCCGCATATTTTTGCGTATTGTCCTGTTGTTCTCTCTCTTCTCTCTCCCCCTTTACGCTGTGGGCCAGATGGAGTTTTACGCGCAAACATTAAACCAAAATGGTACTAAAGTCGAGGCACAAGGTGATGTTCTGATCCTTTATCAAGATGCCACACTGACAGCCGATCGAGCAGTCTATGATAAAAACAGCACCGAGCTAGAACTTTTTGGTAATGTCGTGATGTTAAAAGGAAGTGAAACCCAGCTTCTTGGTGAGTATGTGAAGATGAACATGGAGAAAAAACAGCGTGAAATCTTGCCTTTTTTTATGTTGGAAAAAGAGACACAACTCTGGGTATCTGCCCAAAAGACCTCTACCTGTGACAATATTTATGAGATAGATGGGGGTGTTGTCTCGGGATGTAATCCAGATGATCCTATTTGGGAGATCTATTTTAGCAGTTCAGACTATAATAGTGAGACCAAATGGGTCAACCTCTATAATGCCCGTTTTCACATTGGTGGTATACCTGTGTTGTACACCCCATATTTTGGATACTCGACTAACACTAAAAGACGAAGTGGCTTATTACTTCCTGCTGTGGGAATCTCCGGTTCAGAGGGTGCTTATTATGAACAACCCGTCTATATCGTAATAAGTGGCAATACAGATCTGGAGATTAAACCACAGATACGAAGTCTGCGTGGTCGTGGTATCTACAGTACTTTTCGATTTGTTGATTCTGAAAACTCAAAAGGTGATTTTACTGTAGGTTATTTTCAAGAAAAAGAGGATTATGTAAAAAGTCATACTTTGGCCAATGATAGACATTATGGTTTCGGATTTAACTATGAAAACACAGATGTCTTGAACCATTGGCTGGGATTGGATCTTAAAGGTCAATCGGGTCTCTACGCGGACATACAGTGGATGAACGATGTTGATTATGTCAACCTTTCTAGCAATGACACGATCAACAATGTGACCTCAAACCAAGTCTACTCCCGTGTCAATCTTTTTTATAATGAAGATGACAACTATTATGGTGCGTATTTAAAGTACTATTTAGATCTTGATCCGAAGTCGAAAAAACGTGAAACGACCATTCAAAAACTTCCGATCGTCCAGTATCACCACTACCTTGATGCTTTTTTAGAGCAGCATCTTTTTTACACACTAAATATGCAAGCTACCAATTTTGCGAGAAAAGAGGGTAAAAAAGGTGAAGAGTTAGAGGTAAACCTTCCTATATCACTTCAAGCGAGTATATTGGATGAGTATATAAATCTAGGATATAAAACGGAACTAAACGGGCGAATGATTGGTTTTCGGGGTGAACCAAGTCTGAGTGTAGATGAGAGTGTTTATGAAAATGGTTATTATGGTAGCGTTACAAGTGTTATGGACATTAGTTCACAGACAGTGAAGAAGTATGAAAATTTTTCGCATACGGTCGGTCTCTCCGCTATCTATACAAAATTTGGCAATGACAAAAAAAATGGTTATTATGACGGGGTTGATAAAAACTGTTCCTCGGGTCTAGGAAACTTGGAAGAATGTGAGTTTTATACCCTCTCAGGTGTCGCTGATAATGTTGACCTGAGTTTTACGCAGTATATCTTTGATGACACTGGTAAAGAGATTATCTATCATAGACTTTCCCAACCTTTGAATGTGGAGAAGGTAGAAGAAAATGGAACAAAGATCAACTTGGCCAATTTTGAAAACGAGTTGCGTTGGCAGATGACAGACAGTATCTCTTTTTACAACAACTCTTTTTATAACTATGAGCGCAGTGAATGGCTTAAGGTCTTAAACACTATACGCTACAAGGATGCCACTTTCAATGTAGGCCTCTCTTATCTTTATGAAAACAAAGCAGATAAAAGCGTGGCACAGATCTATACTAACTACTTGAACGTTGATACCTCTTATCGTTATAATGAACATTACAGTTATGTGGCCAAATACGCTTTTGATGTTGAGACGAAGGTAGAGAAGTATGCTGAAATTGGTTTTCTCTACTCTAAGCGTTGTTGGGATTTTGGTCTACGTTATGTAGAGAACAACCGTCCTGTGCTTTTAGTCGGGGGTGACACCGGAAATGTCTTTGACAAGTATGTCTATTTGACACTGATCATCAAACCATTGGGTGGTTCTGAAGTAAGTTATCGATCGACACCACACCTCAAGAGTAATTAAGGAGTTTTTGATGCAGGTAAGAGAGTATATGTTTAAAAATCGCAGAGATGCTGCCTTGCGCCTGAAAGAGCAACTTCCATTAGAGCAGTTACGACGTGAGGATTGGCACTTGGTCGCCGTCTCTTCCGGAGGTTTAGAGATCATACATCATTTTAATGAGCGTTTGAAACTTGAAAAAGATTTTCTTTTCTCTTCGGGTATTTATGCACCTAAAAACAGTGACTGTGAGCTAGCGCGTGTAAGTGAGTATGAAGAGATCGTCATCAATGAAAAACTGGTAGAAGCTTTTGAGATCACTCATGACTATATTTATGGTGAAGCTTCTCGTAAATATGAAGAGAAGATCTTGAGTTATGTCTACAAATACCGTAAGGGAGAGCACTTTCATAATATGACTGCCAAGACGGTACTCTTGGTCGATGAGGGTGCTGAAAGTGGTCTTAAGATTATGGGTGCCATTAAAACAGTATTGGCGATGAATCCCAAAGCTATTTATGTCGCGGTTCCCGTGATACCAACCGATATTTTGGAGGGGCTAGAACCTTTAGCTGATGAGATCTTTGTGGTCTCTGCTTTAGAGGACTATGTAGAGACCAGCAGTTATTATGAGTCATTTGAGACGGTGAGTGATGAAGAGATAGAAGTATATTTAGGAGCTTAAGATGGATTATAATGTATTGATAGATTTGGACAACAAAAACGAGGAATACGCTTTTGACACGGTAGCGAAACAGGCCAACGGTTCTGTCTGGTTAAAGAGTGGCAAGACAGTGATGTTAGCGACAGTTGTGATCGATGAAAATGAATTCGCCGGCGGTGAGTTTTTACCTTTGACGGTGCAGTATATTGAAAAGGCTTATGCAGCAGGTAAAATTCCTGGTGGTTACATCAAGCGCGAGAGTAAAGCAAGTGATTTTGAGGCTTTGACCTCACGTATTGTAGACCGCTCTCTGCGCCCACTATTTCCTAAAGGTTTTACCAACCCAGTACAGATCACTATTATGGTCTTGAGTGCAGACGAAGCTTCTGACTTGCAAGTCTTGGCGCTCAATGCTGCCTCTGCGGCTTTGTATGTCTCAGACATTGGCATCAAGACTTCGGTAACTGCCTGTCGCGCAGCCAAGATCGATGGTGATTTGGTGCTTAATCCTACAGCATCACAACTCGCAGAAAGTACACTTGACCTGTTTGTAGCAGGAAGTAAAGAAGACCTTTTGATGATCGAGATGAAGGTTCAAGGTTCTGTTGAGGTTGAACTCCTCTCTACAGCTATGGTCGATCCGATGATCGATCCCGCTATGGGTGTTGACACTATAGAGTCTTATAACTCTAATATCATGCCGGAGGCAGAGTTTGTGGAGGTGCTTGAAGCGGTTCAAAAGTCTCTCAAAAATGCAAATGTGAGTTATGAAAATGCCTTTAAACCTTTTGTGAAGCCGGCTATGGCTTTGG
>JALWKG010000184.1 GCA_027081565.1 Helicobacteraceae bacterium | reverse complement strand
CGACTTGTCATACTCTTCTGAAAGAAAGTGGATCTCTGCTGCCGTCAAGGCTTTTATATGAAGATGGGGATACTTCGCTTTGATCTTGGAAAAAACTGTTGTATACCAGTCCAGTCCAGTCTCAGGATTATGTGCAGAGACGATGTGTACCTCTTTTATACCACGTGCAGCGATATCATCAACGATCTCCATGATCTCTTCATGTTTTAATGTATAAGGCTTAGGGTTTTTACGACTTGCAGAGTAGGCACAGAACTTACAGACATCTTTACAGATGTTAGTCGGATTGATATGACGGTTGATGTTGAAGTAGGTCTTTTTACCATGCATCTCCAGACGTCTCTCATTTGCCAGAGCACCCAGCTCAAAAAGGTCCATCTCATAGAGACCCAAAGCCTCATCAAAATCTATACGTTTACCGGCTTTGATCTTATCAATTACATTCATCACTTTGTCCACATACTTTATTATTGTCGGCATTATAGCAAAAGCTTTTGAGTCCAATATGCTAAAATGTGATTACTTATAAGTTTAAGGACGATTTTCACCATGAACCTCAATATCGCCATCGAAGACCTGCTCGACAGAAAAGCCAAAGACTTCGAGATCTCCAAACTCTTTAAAAATCATATTAACGACTATAAAGCCTCCCTTCTTGAACTGTTTGAGAGTACACAGGGCAAAGACTTTTTGGTCAAACACACCAAACAGCTCGACAAGATCATCTCATTGATGTACAAGACGGTACTGAGACAGATGTTTGGGAACTATCTGCCAATGCGTTCTTCTATCCCTATCGCTGTGATCGCACTCGGAAGTTACGGCCGTGAACAGTTGGCAGTACACAGCGACATCGACCTGATGATCGTCTTTAGAAAGTGTGATGGCTACAACACTGATGCCATCATCGAAAAACTCCTATACCTGGCTTGGGATGCAGGTCTTAAACTTGGGCACAGAGTCCATGAAGTCAGTGACATCGAAAAGGCGGCAGCCGAAGACATCACCATCAGAACCTCATTTATGGAGGCCCGGCTCATCATCGGTTCACCCTTTACCTGGCACGCTTCTCAACAGGCT
Organism: Helicobacteraceae bacterium; assembly: GCA_027081565.1. Classification (GTDB taxonomy): domain Bacteria; phylum Campylobacterota; class Campylobacteria; order Campylobacterales; family Sulfurimonadaceae; genus Sulfonitrofixus. The sequence goes on along the minus strand of JALWKG010000184.1, from coordinate 3,141 downwards.
TTTACCAACATTCGTAACACCAAATCCAAAGCCTTCATCTTAGCCAAGATCGAAGAGGCGCACACCCGAAGACACAAGTACCCTACCTCTATGCAACCCAATGTCAAAGAGAGTGTGGGAGGACTTCGAGACTCCAACCTTCTATTTTGGGTCGCCTCTACCATCTATGGCGTCACCTCACAAAAAGACCTTATTGGTACGGTTTTCACTGAAGAGGAGTACCGCGAATACCGCATCGCACTGGAATTGATCTTCCGTGTACGCTCTGCACTGCATTTGGTCACCAACAAACAACAAGACCAACTGGTACTCGACCGCATGCCACAGGTGACTAAGATGTTAGGCTTTAAAGATGAACGAAAAATGGTCTCACGTCTGCTTGAAGCGATGTGGCGTATCGACAACTTCTCTCAGATATTTATCAAAAAGATCATCCGCCCCTACCTTTATGAACCACACGATCTTGCCAAACACCGTCAGGAACGTGTCAGTAAAGGCCTTTATCTTATTAAAGACCGTCTCTTTAGTGTCTATGGGATCAAAAATGATGCTATAGAACCGCTACTCAACATCTTACTTAAACTTGAAGACCAGCCACTGCGTTTTGATCCCAGTGTGCTGAAACGTTTTACCTATGCCAAGATCACCCACCCTTTAAGTAAAGAGATACGCCTGACCCTGCGTAAACTCTTTGAACGAGACCACAGTTTCTCTATTTTTCAACTCTTTTATGATGCGGGGATCTTGCAAGAGCTTATCCCGGCTTTTAGAAAAGTCCTGCACCTCCCACAGTTTGATGGCTACCACCACTACCCTGTAGACCTCCACTCTATAGAGTGTGTTAAAGCCTTGGAAAATATCCAAGAACCTTTTATTAAAGGGCTATACCTTACTTTGAGTGCTAAAGAGAAATCCCTGGTTAAAATAGCAACCCTGCTCCACGATACCGGAAAAGGTCGTAACCAAGACCATAGTGATGTGGGGGTTAAGCTTATTGTTCCTTTTTTAAAAGCTCTGAACTTTACTGCTGAAGAGCAGGCACTCGGTGCCTTGTTAGTTAAACAGCATGTCTTGATGACTACTGTGGCATACAGGGAGAACCTCAACAGTGAAAAGACCCTCTACAAATTTATGTCCAAAGTCCAAAGTGAAAAAGTACTCAAAATGCTCTACGTTCTCACTTATGCAGATATCAACGGTGTCGGCAGCGGGACCTGGACCAACTTCTCTGCCAACCTGCTTCGTGAGCTTTATGACGCATCTATGGCCATTGCCCAACAAGAAGAGCGTATCAGTGACGCAGCCAAACGCCTAAGCATAGAAAAACGTATCAAACACAGAGAGAGTTTTAAAACACTGCCGCGTACCATGCAAAAAAAGGTACTGAGTATCGAGTCCAACCTCTTTTTTTTCAAACATACACCTGACGAAATCATCGATGTGGCCAACCAGGCCAGAAGTGTCAAGTCTTTTCACTATAATATTAACACTGAGGGTGACGGTATGAGCATTCAGATCATCCGCAAAGTCCCACTGAACCTTACCTATCTTCTGGGGAAATTTTCCTATCTTGATGTAGCTTCTATGGAGGTCTTTACCCTTTTTGATGACATAAAATTCTTTAAGATCGACTTCATCCACCTACCTGAGTTCGACTCCCTTGAACATGTGGAAGAGATCATTGAAAATGCATTTGACATGGAGCAAAAAACACATCTGCATACAGTAAACATCAAAGCTGAAGAGATCACACTCGACTGTGAACACTCCAAGACCTATGCACAGATGAACATCAACACTTCCAACCAGCGTGGCCTTATCGCCTATATTATGCAAGCTTTCGATGAACTCGACATCAACATCGCCACCGCAAAAATACACAGTACTAAAACACGGGTACGTGATCACTTTTTAATCGAGAAACAGAACAAAATGTGCGATAATACGCCAAACTTAATCTCTATACTCACCAAAGGTAGCAAATAATGTGTGGAATCGTCGGATTTGTAGGAACGAACAAAGTCAAAGATGTCTTACTGGATGGGCTTAAAGAGTTAGAGTACCGCGGTTATGACTCGGCAGGTATCGCCGTTTTACAAGACAAAGAGTTCTCATCGTATAAGGCCGTTGGCAAATTGGACAACCTGGTTCAAAAGGTCGCAGACTTTAATCCCAAAGGGTTTGCTATCGGTATTGGACATACCCGTTGGGCGACCCATGGCAAACCAACCGAACTCAATGCACACCCGCACCTTGGTGACTCTTCATACGTCGTTCACAACGGTATTATTGAAAATTATCAAGAGATCAAAAATGAACTTATGGCAGAAGGAACACATTTTTTAAGCCAGACAGACACCGAGGTCATCGTCCACCTTTTTGAAAAGTATCTTGCGACAGAGGCAACACCTTTTGAAGCGTTCCAAAAGACACTTGCAAAACTTGAAGGTGCTTATGCCATTCTCTTAGCGACCAAGTCAATGCCTGACACCATTTTCTTTGCTAAAAACGGCTCACCAATGATCGTCGGTGTCAATGATGAGGGAGAAAAGGTCTTTGCCTCTTCTGATGCACCACTGATAGGTCACGCCAAAGATGTCATCTATCTTGGTGATGGTGAGTATGGATTTGTATCTCCTACTGTTTTGGAGCTTTTTGACAGAAAGCACCAAAGCATCAAACCCTCTCTCACACCACTACCCACCTCTAAACTCTCCGCACAAAAAGAGGGCTACCGCTTCTTTATGGAAAAAGAGATCTATGAGCAGAGTGATGTGATCAGTGATGCCATGCTGGGACGTCTTCAAGATGAGAACATTAACTTTGACGAGCTCGATCCTACCCTTTTTGATGGTATCAACGAGATCAAACTCTGTGCATGTGGAACATCATATCACTCAGCACTCGCCTCATCTTATCTTTTTGAACGCTACGCCAAGGTACGTACCTCTGTAGAGATCGCCAGTGAACTTCGCTACAAAGAGCCGCTGCTTCTTAAAGACACCCTTTTTGTCGTCATCTCCCAAAGTGGCGAGACCGCAGACACGCTTGAGACTCTTAAGATGGCAAAAGCGGCAGGTCTCAAGACCCTGGTCATCTGTAATGTAGACAACTCTTCTATGGTACGTTTGGCAGATGCCA
>JALWKG010000183.1 GCA_027081565.1 Helicobacteraceae bacterium | reverse complement strand
GTTATGAAGAGGGCACTAGGGTAAAAGTAGTAGACATTATAAACAATAAGGCAAAGCTTGGCTGAGTTCTATACAAATGAGTTAGCGGCTTTGAAGCGTTCAGGTCGCTATAGAGAACGCCGTATTTATAATGATGAGATTGTTGATCTTGCCTCTAATGACTATTTGGGCTTGGCACATAACAAAGAGATTTTAGAAGAGAGCATGAAATCGTTAGAAGCTTTAGAGTCTCATGCAGCGAAAGCCTCTATGTTGGTTAATGGTTATACCAAGGTGCATCAAGATTTTGAGCAGGCACTATGTGAGGCCAATGGTTTTGAGGCAGGGGTGATCTTAGGTTCTGGGTTTAATGCCAATATTGCGATGATAGAGACATTGGTGCGCAAGGGTGATGCTCTTTTTATGGATGAGAAGTATCATGCTTCGGGTGTGTTGGCTTCCAAACTTATTGATGGTGAACGGCACTTCTTTTCGCATAATTGTACCTCTGAGTTGGAGGCACTGCTTAAAGAGAGCAATGCCAAACGCAAGATCATTGCGGTTGAGGGGATCTACTCTATGGATGGCGACGTGGTACCTCGTGAGATCATAGAACTGGCTGATGCGTATGATGCACTTTTGATCTTGGATGAGGCCCATAGTTCGGGAGTCATGGGAGAACGTCTTATGGGAGTCTTGGATCATTATGAGATCACTCCACGACCTAACCACATTAAGATGGGGACTCTGGGCAAGGCTTATGGAAGTTTTGGTGCTTATATTTTAGCTTCTGAGCATATTATAGACTTTCTTATCAACCGGGGCAAACCCATTATCTATGCTACAGCACCTTCACTTTTTGATACGCTTTTGGGGCACTATGCCCTGAAGTATATACAAAGCCATGAAAAGACACTGGTGGCAGAGGTACAATCACGCCAGCAGATCGTTTATGAGGTCTTTGGCATTAAGGTGGAAGGGCTTATCGTCCCAGTAGAGATCGCTGACAATCGTAAGGTAATGGCGATTCAAAAGGCGCTCTTGGAGGAGGGACTTTTAGTAGGGGCGATCAGGCAGCCTACAGTGCCTTCGGCCATCATCCGTTTTATTGCACGTTTGGGATTAGATGAGGTGGCTTTCAGGGCGGCCTGTGTGCGTATTAAAAATCAGATCGATGCGCTTTGTGAGCAGGGTTGACACGCGGGTCATGCTTAACCAGTTTTTAGATAAAATAGCGGCTAATATCGCGCTGTAGGATCGTATGAAAGTCAAAAAACTCCAAGTCTCACTGTCAGAGAAGATATTGGTCGATATAGCATTTGATATCGATCGCTCATTGGCCTTGGTCGGACAGAGCGGCAGTGGTAAGAGTTTGACACTTAAGGCACTTTTGAAGATGCTGCCCTCACAGATGCAGAGGGTTCTGGAGTTAGAGGCTGATTTTACACTTGAGCGGGGTAAAAGTGTCGCTTTTGTGCCACAGAACCCATTTACAGCACTCTCTCCGCTGACCAGGATCAAAGATCAGTTTTTTGTCTCTAAAGAGAAGGTACAGGCCCTTTGTGAGAGTGTGGAGTTGGACCTTGCCCTTTTAGAGCGTTTTCCACCCGAACTTTCTGGCGGTCAATTACAGCGTGTGGTGATCGCTATTGCTTTAAGTGGTGATCCTAAGCTTTTGATGCTGGATGAACCTACCACGGCCTTAGATCCAAAGACTAGAGTGGTCATCATCGAACTGTTAAAAAGATTACAAAAGCGTGAAGGTTTTAAAATTCTATTTGTGACCCATGATATGCACTCTGCGGCAGCACTGTGTGATGAGATCTGTGTCATCAAAGAGGGTAAGGTTCAAGAAGCAGGCATAATGGCTGAGGTCTTAGATCAACCTAAAAGTAACTATACAAAAACATTAATAGAAGCAAGTTTTGCAAACAGGGAATTTAGAAAATGAACATAGAAGAGATTTTAGATAAAAAAAATAGTAGAGAGAGCGGTCTGAAGATCGATGCACCAACACCCAAGAAAAAAAGAGGTTGGAAAAAACCACTCCTTGTCCTGGTACTGCTATTAGTGATTTTTGGGCCGATAGTTTATATTGGTTCAATTGCAATGAACCTGACGTATGACACCAAAAAGTTGACAACAGATTATCATCCTAAGGTCTCTTCACGTATTTATGATGTCAATGGGGACAAAATCGCTAATGTCTTTGAGGGACGTCACCGCTTTTATGCCTCATTTGATGAAATCCCACCTAAAATGGTAGAGGCCCTTCTAGCTATAGAAGACACTTCATTTTTTGAACATGGCGGGATCAATTATGATGCGATCATGCGTGCTGTCATCAAAGATATCAAAGCGATGGCGATGGTCGAGGGTGCCAGTACATTGACCCAACAGTTGGTAAAGAACACCCTTTTAACACGTGAAAAGAAGATCTCAAGAAAGATCAAAGAGCTTATACTCTCTTATAAGATCGAGGCAGAACTGAGTAAGGTTGAGATCCTTGAGCGTTATTTTAATGAGATCTATCTGGGCCATAACTATTATGGTGTCAAGACAGCAGCTGATGGGTATTTTCATAAAGAGTTAAAGGACTTGACACTTAAAGAGATGGCGATCTTGGTTGGACTGCCTAAGGCACCAAGTTACTATGCACCAACTAAAAACTATGATATCTCTTTAGGACGAGCAAACCGTGTTGTTGAACGTCTTTATGCGCTCAATTGGATTGATAAAGAGGCGTATGAAAAGGCATTGGCAGAAAAACCTGTTGTCTATAATGAGACATTGACACAAAACAAAGCACCATATATTGTTGATGAAGTGGTCCGACGTCTCAAGAGCGACTTTCCTGACTTTAAGACAGGAGGCTACAAGGTCTATACAACGATCGATCTTAAGATGCAAGATGCTGCCCGCAAGGCGATGGAGTATGGCTACGAGCAAGCCAAAATACGCCTGGAAGCTGAAAATAAGCGTGCTATAGACAAAAAGATCAAAGATTATGTACCTTATGCAGACCAAAATCTTACCAAGTTTAACGGTGCCTTGGTCTCGGTAGACCCTAAAGCAGGTGAGATCCGTGCGATGATAGGGGGCGTGAACTATAAAAAGAGTTCATTTAACCGTGCCACTCAGGCAAATCGCCAACCCGGTTCTGCATTTAAACCTTTTTTATATCAGGTGGCACTCGACTTTGGACTTTCTCCTGTCTCTAAACTTGTGGACATTGCTAGAACCTATGACTTTGAAAGTGATCAGGACAAAGACTCCAACGAGACACGTCGTTGGAAACCTAAAAACTATGAAAACGATTTTAAAGGGCTGATCACCCTTCGTGAAGCACTGATACACTCTCGCAATCTTGCGACTATTAACCTGGTAACGGACATTGGTATCAACACCATCAAAAGCCGTTTACGTCAGCAGTATGGTATGGAGAATCTTCCAAGTGACCTGTCACTCTCTCTTGGAAGTATTACATTAACACCTGAAAAGTTTGCAAGTTATTTTAGTGCTTTTGCTAACGGGGGCATGATGAGTGATCTGCGTCTTATTAATTACGTGGATCAAAATGGTGATACAGTGTGGGAGCATCCGGCACAAGTGAGTAAGCGTGTGACTGAAGAACGTCAGGCTTTTTTAATGACCACGATCCTACGCGACATTGTCAAGCGTGGAACAGGCGCGCGAGCAAAAGTGTGGGGCATAGAGTTGGCAGGTAAGACAGGAACGACTAATGACTCTATCGATACATGGTTCGTAGGCTACTCGCCATCTATTGAGACCATAGTATGGTTTGGTAATGACGATAACTCTCCACTATGGCGTAGAGAACAAGGGGGTTGGACAGCAGCACCCTCTTTTGGAAACTACTATAAACAGCTGATCGAGATCTATCCTCAGATGCCTCGTAAGTTTGAGATGCCAGAGGGTGTCATCGAAGTGATGGTCGAGGGGAACAAAAAAGAGTACTTCACCGACATCTCGAAACCGCCGCGTGTTGAGGTGAAAGCTGAAGCGGATGAAGAGTTGCTTTTTTAAAAATGGTTAAAAAAAAGTGTGTTACTGCTATGACTGGTGTAGATATTATGTTTATATGAACAGTGACAAAAGCTCGGGTCCCCCGAAGTCACTGTAGGTTTTACTTTTTAAAGGCGCGGTTTATCGCGCTGAAGAGGGCTTTAATGGAGGCCAGTGTGATGTCACTATCCTTACCTACCCCAAAGTATGAGTCTCCTCTTTCTGTC
>JALWKG010000182.1 GCA_027081565.1 Helicobacteraceae bacterium | reverse complement strand
ATCCAATTGTTTCATTTTAATAATTAAAAACTACTTAAATTTATTATAAGTATACTTACATACTTATAATAATGATATAATATCAACAAGGATTGACTATTTATGAAAACTGTTATAACCAATATTATAGATTTGAAAGAAATTTTAAAAAAAGATAACATTGATAATGATATTTTTGAAATTGCCTCAAGGTTTGGTGCGATAAAGAACTCATTACGCCATGATGATGAATTGTCAGCACAGATCAATGACATTGAGAACATCCTGAAAAAATCTCTTACGCAGGGTACTTTTCATATTTCAGATAAACTTGAACTATTTTCTATGATTGGCGCTATCGAAGGCCATCTCAAAAATACAAAGTCTCAAGAGGATGACCTTGACCGTACCTTGAATGCTACTGCTGCTGGAATGACAGCATCTGCAGGAGCAAGAGTCCTAATGAAAGCTGGGCCAATGGGAATGCTCGCAGCAGGTGTGTTAGGAGTTGCAGGCTACTATATCATGCAAAAAAATGAAGAACCTCATATTGCAAATAAAGATCTACTTGTTATTGCTTACTACCTTAGTCGATTTGACCATGAAAACCTTTTTGGGATGCATATTAGCTCGGCTAAAGCACTAGATGCTCTTGGTAATGTATTAAATGTCAAACCAAATACAATTAGAGGTAAACGTGACTATTTTGACAGTATTATTGATAAAAAAGATAGAAAATCAGAACGCAAAGGCTATTCTGACATCAAATCTACAAAAGTTTATGATGATATCATTGAAAAATATAGTTATATTACAAATAATGACGAAAAAGAGATGCGAAAAGTTGTAGTGGAAGTATTACAAAAATACCAGGATAGTTTAAAACTTTAATTTTCACTTCCTCTCCGCATCCGCCAAGGTCAAACAAAAAAGTACCTCTTTACCCTCTTTTTCCAAGGCATCTACTGCCTGAGTCAGTGTCATTCCTGTGGTGATGATATCATCTACCAAGATAACATACTGCTCTTTAAACGGTTTTACTTTAAATCCTCGAGGGTGCAGCAGGCGAAATTGAAAGCTTTTTCCTGAATAGGTCTCTTTACTGCTTGCCATAAGCTTGTTGTAACGGGGTCTAATATGCTTAGAGTGAAGTGCCTTGTTTAAGATAGCCGTATGAGAATAACCATGTTTAACATCTTCATCAACCCCTAAAGAGACCACAACATCATCAAACTCAAAATTGTCAGCAAAGTTTTTAAAAGCGATGTCAGCAAGAATATTATAGATGTAATACCCAAGATCCGTGTGTTTGGTATGCAGTAGCTTCTCTATGTCTCCATAACGATAAAACGAATAGACCACCAACTTCCCCAAAATCTTACGTTTAAAAAGAGAGGGTTGCAGGTTTTCATTTTGACATGATTTACAGATGTGAGAAAAAGACCAAGAGGTACAGAGAAGACATTTCATAGTTTATTAATAACATATATTAACTATTTAAAATCTTAAAGTAAAAAGATTTTGGTAACAGATTAAGAGCGAAGAGCGTTTATCCACGGATTACACCAATTACGCGAATTAAGCGTAAAAATAGTTGTTTCCATAAAAGTTTCAGATGTAGTGTGAGTTGTGCTGAAGCGATTCCGATAGCGCACTGGTGTGCGTGGAGTGATGAGCTGAAGTGCAAATCGCGCTGCAGCTGGAACTTTTAGTTGGAGTTAGTCCATTTTTAGGACAGACATAAACGCCTCTTGTGGTAAGTTTACTTTACCTATTGACTTCATCCGCTTCTTACCCGCTTTTTGTTTTTCAAGCAGTTTACGTTTACGGGTGATATCACCACCATAACATTTGGCCGTAACATTTTTACCCATAGACTTCACCGTCTCACGAGCAATAATACGACTACCGAGAGAGGCTTGAATCGCCACTTCAAAAAGTTGACGTGGTACGATCTCTTTCATGTTCTTAACCAGGGCACGACCTCGTGAGTCTGCAGAAGTACGTGGAACAATAACAGAAAGTGCATCCACAACATCACCTGCCACTTTAACATCAAGCTTCACCAAGTCACCCTCTTGAAAACCGATAGGATCATAGTCAAATGACGCATAACCTTTTGAGATGGACTTCAATGTATCGTAGAAACCTACCACGATCTCATTCATAGGCACAGAGTACTCTAAAAGTACACGCTCTTCATTAAGATAATCCATCTTATTTTGGAGACCACGTTTAGAAACAAGGAGGTTCATAACATTACCAAGGTACTCAGTAGGTGTAATAACTGTTGCTCTAACATATGGCTCTTCAATATGGTCGATATAGTTGACTTCTGGAAGTTCAGAAGGGTTTTGTACCTCTATCATCGATCCATCATTCATATGTACATGGTAAACAACCGATGGTGCAGTCGCAATAAGGTCAAGACCAAACTCACGTTCAAGACGCTCTTTAATGACCTCCATATGTAACATACCCAAGAAACCAACACGAAAACCAAAACCAAGAGCCACTGAAGTCTCTGGTTCATACGACAGTGAAGAGTCGTTAAGTTTCAACTTGTCGAGTGCATCACGCAGATCTTCGAATTTATCAGTGTCTATAGGGTACATTCCAGCAAACACAAACGGTTTGGCTGGTTCATACGTCCCTACAGGCTCAGCAGTTGGCTCTTTAACATCGGTAATTGTGTCACCTACGTTCACTGAACCTACATCTTTAAGACCAAGTACAACGATCCCAATCTCACCAGTCTTGATCGCTTTTGTCTTTTGGCGTTTCAATGGATGTGGGTACATCAGGTCAAGCACTTGATGATGATCTTTTGTACTCATCAACAGAACATTCTGGTTTTTTGTGATCTGACCATCAAAAACACGTACCAGTGCCAAAGCACCCAAATACGGATCAAACCAAGAGTCATAGATGATTGCCTTAGTTGGTGCATCAGGGTCACCCTCTGGCGCAGGGATGCGATCCACAATGGCTTCTAAAAGTTCAGGGATACCAATGCCCGACTTTGCCGAGATCATTAACGCATCTGTAGCATCGATGCCTATCGTCGTCTCGATCTCTTCAGCCACACGCTCTGGTTCTGCAGAAGGAAGGTCGATCTTGTTGATGACAGGTAATAGTTCAAGATCGTTGTCTAACGCCAAGTAAACATTAGCAATGGTCTGTGCTTCAACACCCTGCGCCGCATCAACGATCAGCAGTGCACCATCAGAAGAGGCGAGCGACTTACTGACTTCGTAAGAGAAGTCAACATGGCCCGGTGTGTCTATGAGGTTCAAGTTGTAATGTTTTCCATCTTTAACGTAGTCCAAACGAACTGACTGTGCCTTAATAGTAATACCACGTTCTTGTTCGATGTCCATCGTGTCCATCATCTGCGTGGTCATCTCTCTAGCACTCACCGCGCCACACTCTTGGATAATACGGTCTGCCAAGGTAGATTTACCATGGTCAATATGGGCGATGATGGAGAAGTTTCTGATGTGTTCGATTTTCAATTAAAACCCTTGGATCTATTTCTTTTACTCATCACTCCTGAAAAGGTAGGTGTCAAACAGGTTCTTATCATTAAAACTTGAACTTGTAGATTCCAACTGATGCAAGAGTGACGAAAGAGAGTAATACTGTGATTACTCTTTAATTTTTATGCGAAAAGTGAGTTAACACTTTCGTTATGATACACACGACGGATCACTTCTGCAAAAAGTGGTGCTACAGAAAGTACTGTAATGCTATCATGAGGTTTTGTCACCAATGTGTCAGAGATACAAAGTTCGTCAAGTGCATCGTTGTCAAGGTTAGCATATGCTTTACCACTTAACACACCATGTGTTGCGATCGCCATTACTGAGGTCGCGCCACATGACTTTAGTGCTGCTGCTGCTTTTACCATAGTTCCTGCCGTGTCGACCATATCATCAACGATGATGATATCTTTACCTTCAACATCACCGATGATGTTCATCACTTCAGACTCATTCGCTTTTTCACGACGCTTGTCTACGATAACCATTTCTAAACCAAGTTGCTTGGCAAAGTAACGTGCACGCGCGACACCACCAATGTCCGGAGAAGCAACGATAGGGTTTGGAAGGTTTTTAGACTGTACATACTCTTTAAAGACGATCGAGCCATAAAGGTTGTCAACAGGGATGTCAAAAAAGCCCTGGATCTGACCGGCATGAAGGTCGATAGTAACCACACGGTCAATTCCTGCCGTCTCATACATGTCAGCTACAAGACGTGCAGTAATAGGCACACGAGGTGCTGC
>JALWKG010000181.1 GCA_027081565.1 Helicobacteraceae bacterium | reverse complement strand
TTGATGACCATGGCCTGAAAGTGTCCATGCTCCTCTTTTTCTGCTTTTGCGACAAGTCCTACGGTTTTTCCAAAATAGGTGTTAAGCGCAGTTGCAGTGACCTTTGCAACCATCTCGCCTTGTTTGATGATGGCATTGGCATAGAGTGTCTCACCGGCTTGTTTATTGACAGGAAGTGACTCTCCCGTCAGTGCAGACTGATCGACCTGTAAAAAGTCACCACCGCCAAGCAGCGTACAGTCTGCAGCAACGACATCACCGATCTTTATTTTGATGATATCATCGGGGACAACCTCTTTTGCATCGATATTTTTCCATTCACCGTCGCGCATGACAAGTGCTTTTCGCGCCAGTTTCTTCTTCAGAACAGAGATGGCACTGAGTGCTTTGGACTCTTGGTAGAAGTCTACAAAAGCATTGACCAGTAACATAAACATGATGACAGAAAAATCTTCCCAGCGTCTTGCAACAGCAGAGAGAATAGCCGCGACTTCTATCATCCAGGGAATAGGCCCCCAAAACCTTCTGAAAAGGCGGTGTATCCAACTCTCTTCTTGTTCATTCAACTCGTTATAGCCGAACTTCTGAAGTCGCTCTTGTACCTCTTCTTCACTAAGCCCGGTCAATGGCTCCATAGCGACATCAGTTTTCATTATCTCTCCCCATCTTTTGTTCAAGTTCGCCGATCTGCTGAATAGTCTTGAGGACACTGTCAGGGTTGAGGCTGATGGAGTCGATACCCAGTGCTACAAGGTACTTTGCCATCTCCGGATAATCAGAAGGTGCTTGACCGCAGAGACCGCTGTGACGGTTGTTGCGTCTGCAGCCCTCTACTGCCATCTTGATCATAGTCTTGACCCCTTCATCACGTTCATCATAGTCGAAAGCGACCACTTCACTGTCGCGGTCCACACCGAGTGTGAGCTGGGTCAGGTCGTTGCTGCCGATGCTGAAGCCGTCAAAGATCTTGCTGAAGGCATCGATCTGTATAACATTGTTGGGTATCTCGCACATGACATAGATCTCGAGGCCGTTCTCTCCCTGTTTAAGACCGTATTTGGCCATGGTGTTGATGACCTTCTGACCTTCATCGACCCTGCGGCAAAACGGGATCATCAAAGTAACGTTGTCAAAACCCATCTCATCACGCACCCGTTTCATTGCTGCACATTCCAGAGCAAACCCCTCTTCATAGTTAGGGTGGGCGTAGCGTGAGGCACCTCTGAAACCGATCATAGGATTGTCCTCCTGTAACTCAAAGGTACTTCCACCCAAGAGTGTCGCATACTCGTTGGACTTGAAATCACTCATGCGGACAACACAGGGTTTTGGGTAGACAGCGGAGGCGATGGTGGCTACGCCTTCAGAGAGTGTTTTGACGAAAAACGCTTCCATCGACTCGTAGGCTTCTGTCAACTCATGGAGCTTGGTTCTGGTCTGCTCATCGACTTTTTCAGGATGTTTCAGCGCCATAGGGTGGGCTTGGATATAGGCGTTGATGATGAACTCCATACGTGCAAGACCGATGCCGTCTACAGGCAGAGAACTCAGAGAAAAGGCAAGATCAGGGTTCCCGAGGATCATCATGACTTTTGTTTTTGTTTTGGGCAGGTTGCTGAGGTTGGTCTTCTGGATCTCAAAGTCCAGGATACCTTCATAAATATGCCCGTCTTCACCTTCAGCACAACTCACTGTCACTTCATCTGCATCAGCCAGGATTTCTGTCGCATTGTCACATCCGACAACGGCAGGGATACCAAGCTCCCGTGAAAGTATGGCGGCATGGCAGGTACGTCCGCCTTTGTTGGTTATGATAGCCGATGCTATCTTCATGATGGGTTCCCAGTCTGGGTTGGTTGTGTCAGTGACCAGTACCTCACCGGCTTTAAAAGTGTTTAAATCTTCCACACCTCTGATATTGCGGGCTTTTCCCTGTCCTATCTTGGTTCCAATAGCTTGACCGGTTACAAGAACTTTTCCATTTTCATTAAGGTGGTAGACCTCCAGGACATTGCCCTTTTTTTGACTTTGGACGGTCTCTGGACGGGCCTGTACCATGTAGAGTTGTCCATCAATACCATCTTTTGCCCACTCCATATCCATAGGCTTGTTGAAACCTGCTTTTTTGGAGTAGTGGTTCTCTACTTTAATGGCATAGTCTGCAAGCACCATGACATCATCATCACTTAAACAGAAGTGTGTCTGTTCTTCTTTAGTTGTGGGGATATTTTTTGTATATTCTACGGCGATATTATCAAGGTTGATAGTATCGGTAAAGACCATCTTCTTCTCTTTGGAACCGAGTGAACGTTTCAGTACAGTTCTAAAGCCCTTTTTATAGGTCGGTTTATGTACATAAAAAGCATCGGGGTTGATGGTTCCCTGTACCACGTTCTCTCCAAGACCCAGTGCTGCATTGATGAAGACGACATCTTTGAAACCGGTTTCCGTGTCAAGGGAGAACATTACCCCGCTTGTACCGATGTCACTGCGAACCATTTTCATCACCACAACAGAGAGGTAGACCTTAAGGTAGTCAAAACCGTTATCGTACTTGTAGTGGATGGAGCGGTCGGTAAAGTTGGAGGCGAGGCAGCGTTTGTAGGCATCGAGGAGTTCATCTGCGCTGGTGATGTTCAGGTAGGTGTCGTTCTGTCCTGCGAATGAGGCTTCAGGAGAGTCTTCAGCCGTTGCAGAGGAGCGGACGGCAACGGAAAGTGCGTCTCCGTACTCCTCTTTTAATATCTCATAAGCATTTATGATATCACTTTTTAGATCAGCCGGAATATCGCAGTTATAGACGATGTCACGACAGCTCTTTCCGGCACTTTGCAGTGCATCTACACTGCTTACATTTAGGTCGTCGAGCTGGGCATGCAGCTTCTCCCACGCACCATTGGCATCGAGCAGATGGACATAAGCACTTGAGGTGATGGCAAAACCGTTGGGAACGCGAACCCCTTCACTTGTCAGGTTTTGATACATCTCACCGAGAGAGGCATTTTTACCGCCGACTTCGGCCACATCTTCTATCCCTATCTCTTTGAACCATTTTACGTTTTGTGACATCGTTTACTCCATAAAATAAATTAAAAAGTACCTCAGAGGCGATAACAGAAAGAAGAGGTGCTTCTTAAAAAATTATACTCCTATTAGAGCAAACAGAGTATGAGGTTTAGATGTAAAAAGATATGTTTTGAGTTTGATGAAGCTGCGTGATAAAGATGAGGTTTTTTAAAGTAATGCGACAGAAGCCCCTCTGAAAGAGGCCGTATTTATATGGTTGGATAGAAAGTTACTTAGATTAGTGATGGATCGATATTGTTTAGACTGGTGGTTGTTAACATCTTTTCAAGTGCTGTTTTAGGAACTTTATAAGCATCATGCAAGGCACAAGGATTGAGCTCATCACATTCACTTTCAGTAAATGCGCAGTTGGTGCAGTTGTTCTCTCCAATGGCGTTTAAAACATCAACCAAGAAGATCTCGTTAACACCACGACTCAGTTTAAAACCTCCATTACGCCCACGTGAAACTTCAAGCAGCTCAGCCTTGGCCAACTTGGTCATCAACATCGTGAGGTATTTGTATGGTATACCGATTTTTTCGTGAATAAACGCTGCAGAAAAGAGTCTGTCAGCGTCACTGGACATAAAAATTACAATGCGAAATGCATATTGTGCTGTTTTAGAAAAAATGGGACACTCCGTTAGTGAAATATGAGTAAGTCATTGTAGAACTTTATTTCTTAAGGATAGCAGTGCAATCTCTATAAAACAATAGAGTTAAGTTAGAGTACGGTTTCAATCTATTTAAACACAATATGTTTAATAATATTTATTTTAATCTACTATAATGATTTAATGAAAACAATTACTGAACTTTATAAAGAAGACAGGCCTAGAGAAAAGCTTTTAAAAAAAGGGGCCAGGCATTTAAAAAACTATGAACTTCTTGCTGTTTTACTTGGCAGTGGAACGCAAGGCAAAGATGTTATCAAACTCTCCAAAGAGATCATTCAGATGTTGGAGAAGAATTTTGAGAGCGTGACCTTGAAAAGGCTGGTAGAAGTTCATGGTCTGGGACAGGCAAAAGCTATGCAGATCCTTTCTGCTATAGAACTAAGCCGACGTTATCTCATCAAACAAAACGTCAAGATCACTTCGGCTTCCGATGTGCATCGTGAGCTTTTAGAGTATACAACAAAGAAGCAGGAGTATTTTCTGTGCATCACACTTGACGGTGCCTCTCACATCATCGAAAAACGCATCATCTCTATAGGCACACTTAACCAGTCTCTTGTACATCCACGTGAAGTCTTCAG
>JALWKG010000180.1 GCA_027081565.1 Helicobacteraceae bacterium | reverse complement strand
GTATATGATGGTCATTATGAACTTTATCTTATAGACAGTGACAAGGTCGTAAGTCATAGTACGTCAAAAGCAGATGTAGGGCTTGACTATAAAGAGTACCCTTACTTTTCAGAAGAGCTGGACCAGTTGCGCTCCGGTGGTATTGATTATAAGATCACAGCACCTACTTTTGATGAGTTTGCTTTAGACATAGCACAGTACTATGTGGTGAGTTTAGACAGTGATCGATGGTTGATGATCAGCTTTGTATTGCCTTTTAATGAGTATATGAACTATAAAACTGAACGGTTGCAAGAGATCTTCCCCGCACTTAAAAGCTTAGAGCTTTACATCTTGACCTATGACAATGTCCAACTGATCAACGCAGAAGCCAAAACAGACAAAAGTCTGAGTACTTCTATGAAAGAAAAAGCGCAGTATGTCTCTAGTATGATGCAGGATCTGAAGCTGCAAGAGAACGAGTACCGTACAAACATAGAACGTTTGGCAGTGCACTTTACAGAACATCAGATGCAGATGAATGATGTTAAAGATAACAGTTTGGTCTATATGCTGGTGGAGAGCAGTTTGGAAAACACCTCAGATGACTTTATGCTGCTTGCAAAAGCGTCGTTTGATCAAAATGTGTACAGACAAGAGTACACACTGCTAAGCAGTGCGATGTATACCTTTATTTTGTTTGTCTATCTCTTTATGATTCTTGGGTTTATTTTGATGTACAAGCTGCTCATACAGAAGATCAGTGGTATTGAAAAGCAGATGCATAGTGATGAACCCATAAAGCTAGAGGGCTTTTTGTTTAGTGAGCTTAGCTTCTTTACAGAACGTTATAATACTTTATTACAACGTTGGAAAGATGAAGTTGCACGTCTTAACAAGAGCACCATGCAAGATGAATTGACCCAGTGTGCCAACCGCCACTATTTCGATCAGAAGATGGAAGCGCAGATCAACCTTTCTAAGCGTTACGGGCAGCCTTTTTCACTGATTATGTTTGACATAGACAACTTTAGAAATATTAATGACACTTATGGACACCGTGCAGGGGATGACCTCCTTGTCAGCATGGCGGCGGATGTTAAAAAAGAGATTCGTGTAAGTGATGTCCTATGCCGTATAGGGGGAGAAGAGTTTGCCATCATCTTACCTGAGACAAAAGGTGAAAGTGCCTTGGTCGTAGCTGAGAAGGTACGAAGTGTTGTAGCAAATGCCTCATACATAGAGGGCGAACAAGTGACTGTCAGTTTGGGTGTTGAAGAGTTTATGGTGTCACAGGATTTTGACACATTTTACAAGATTGTAGACCGGTGTCTCTATACCTCTAAAAACAGTGGTAAAAATCGTGCCAGCAGCAGTGCTACATGACCCTTCTTAGTGTATAATCCTCTTTAAAAAGAGCCTTCATCAAAACTGCACTTAAGTCTGTTGTTCACACCCTGTTTACCTTGATGAAAGAGATCGCTATAGTTTTCTCTATTTACATAGCAGGTGAGCTTTTTGTTACAGGGTTGGAGAGTGACTTTCCAGGAAGTGTGGTGGGGATGTTACTGCTTCTTGGACTGTTACATCTGGGGTGGATCAAGGTTGATTATATACGTATGGTCTCTAGCGTGTTACTAGCGTATATGCCCCTCTTTTTTATCCCCGCGGGCGTGAGTGTTATGACGACCTATACGTTGATGGATGGTTTTTACTGGCAGATCATTTTAATAACTGTTTTTTCAACCTTGATTGTTATGTCAGTAACAGCGCTCAGCGTTCAATACTTGGTTCATAGAGAAAAGTCATGATGCAGATGTGGACACATACCCCTCTTTTTGGATTGCTACTAACAGTAGTTATAGGCATACTTGGATTGATGATCAAAAAAAGGGTGGCTTGGAACCTTTTTAACCCTATGCTCTTTAGTATGTTGATCATTATTTTGATTTTGTTGGGGCTAGATATCCCATATGCAGAGTACAAGCTTGGTGGTGATTATGTCATGAAGATGCTGGGTCCCATTACAGTAGTACTGGCCGTACCGCTCTATCAACACCATGAGAAACTTAAAAAGCATGCCTTTGCCATCATCTTTGGCATTATACTAGGTTCACTCTCTGCCTTGGTCTCAGTCTATCTCTTTTCCCTAATGGCAGGTCTGGACATGACACTTGTAAAGTCACTGCTGCCGCGTTCAGTTACCACGCCTATAGGCATCGCTGCATCAGAGATGATAGATGGTCTGGTAGGCCTCACGGTACTATCCATCGTTATCACAGGAACTTTCGGTGCCATTGTCTCTGACTGGGTTTACAGACTCTTGAAAGTAGAAGACCCCATCGCCAAAGGAGTCGCACTGGGCACCAGTGCCCATGCCATTGGAACGGGCAGGGCATTTGAGTATGGTACACTTGAAGGAGCGATGTCTGGACTGTCCATAGCGATCGCTGGAGTCTCAACCTTATTATGGTTATGGCTATTTCAAATGATTGGAGTAATATGATAAATACAGTTAGGTTGAACGATGAGATGTACATCCCTTCAAAAGTAGTTTGTATAGGCCGTAATTACGTCGAGCATATCGAAGAGCTGAACAACGAAGTCCCGGAGTCTATGGTGGTCTTCAACAAACCCAACTCCGCCATCAGCAGCACCTTGCATTACATCAGTGAGGATTGCCGTTTTGAAAGCGAGATCTGTTTTTTGCTCAAAGCAGGGCAGATCTATGGTGTAGGCATTGGTCTCGATCTTACCAAAGCCGACATTCAAAACCATCTCAAGTCCAAGGGCCTGCCGTGGGAACGTGCCAAAGGTTTTGACAGATCAGCAGTCCTAAGTGACTTTGTCAGGCTCTCAGCACCGCTTCAGACACTTCGTATGACCCTTCATATCAATGACACTCTCACACAGTTCGCCAACTACGACCTTATGATCTATAAGCCTGAGATCATGCTAGACGAGATCAAAAGTTTTATGACACTCGAAGACGGTGACATCATCATGAGCGGAACACCCAAAGGGGTCGGCAACTTTAGTGTAGGTGATCGTTTTGTCGGACGGGTTTACTCAGGGGATGAACTGCTTGTTGAAAAAGAGTGGGTGGTTCAATGATTTATAGTCTGAGCAGGCTGTCACATACTTTCATAATTATATGAGGAGCATTTAGAGATGTATTCATGTATTTATCAAAAGGCTTAACGATTAACAACTCTTCTTTGAATTGTTCAGTATCGAGATGTTCTAATGCTTGATACAACTCCCTGACATCGTCCACTGTTATCACTCCCAGTTCAAATAAGCGTTTTAAAACATTATCTGCATACTCGATAGCTATGGCTATATCTATAATATCTCTTGTCAAGTTATCATTACGACGGTAGACGATTTTCTTTGCAATAATGTCTTCTACACTTTCAACATAGATACTTTCACTAAAAAGCTCTTTTGAGTCATCTACAAGACAGTTTCCCGTAAAATCTTGTGCAACAAGTACATCTATTTTTATATTGTTTTCTCTATATAGAACACGAATGTGATTAGCAAGATCAATGTACGCACCACTGTTAAACGCATTTGTCTCTTCCAACCAATGCTTTGGACTCAAATAGTTCATCAACTGTACATCTGTTACAAAAAGATCTATATCAAAACTCAATCGATGTTGAAAATAGTAGATCGCTAAAGCAGTACCGCCACCAAAACGGATCTGTGAATTGTCACTGTTGGGAAGATAGGGATAGGCATCTTGTATAAAACCTTCCAGTGCATTGATCTGGTCTTGATAGTGTTCGACGACAAAGGATCTGTTTTTGATCATGCCGCTAACACCTTTTCCACTCTTGTCGTGGGAATATGATAATAATCAACAAACTCTTCCAGCTCTGAGGGGAAAGCTTCTCTCTTTATTGTTTTTAATGCATACTTTTCATAGGGGTCAAGATCGTCTTTTTTATAAAAAAGGTTTTTGAGCTTGGTCAATGTAAAATGCTTTGATTTATCGCCTATGGAACAGTTGACGGTTGAGAGTAGCATCAAGGGTTTTTGTTTAGGTTCAGCCTTCGCAATGAGTGCTAAGGCATCATCTTTGGAAAGCTGTTTTAATAATTTGGCAAGATTCTCTTTTTTATGTCCTGGTTTACTCCAGTCAAACAATGTTGCAGGAGGAACACCAACTACTTCATAGATCTCTTTAGTTTTCATATAGGTACTCCTTTTTCATAATTATACGATATTCGGATAAATAATACAAATTTACGAGACTAGTTCCAGGCAGGAGAGAAGAGTGCTGCTGTGTATAATGAGGATATATTTTACTGATGTACATCATTAGTGTTATTTAATATGTGTCTATG
>JALWKG010000179.1 GCA_027081565.1 Helicobacteraceae bacterium | reverse complement strand
AAAGCGTAGGCACTGACGGTATTACAGGCAGTAATTAAAAGGTCGATCTCAAAGTTTTTAAAAAATTCCAAGGCTTCGAGAGAGTAACGCACTATAGTGTTTTTGTCTTTAACTCCGTAAGGAACACGGGCGGTGTCACCAAAGTAGATGATCTCTTCAAACAGTTGATGCTCTAAAAGGGACTTAACAACGGTCAAACCACCGATGCCACTGTCAAAAACACCGACTTTCAAAAGACTACTTTGCCTCGTTCATCATGTTAAGAAACTCTTCGTTGGTAGGCATCTTCTTCATTTTAGTGTAGAGGAACTTCAATGCCTCAATCTCATCTTCTTGTTTGTGCAGCATAGAACGTAAGATAAAGACTTTTTGAAGGACATCCGGTCCGATTAGCAGCTCCTCTTTACGTGTACCTGACTTAAGAAGGTCGATAGCAGGGAAGATACGACGTTCGGCGATCTTACGGCTAAGTACGATCTCGGAGTTACCTGTTCCTTTGAACTCTTCGAAAATAACCTCGTCCATCTTACTGCCGGTCTCTACTAGTGCGGTAGCGATGATGGTAAGAGAACCGCCATTTTCAATATTACGGGCTGCACCAAAGAAACGTTTTGGTTTGTGCAGTGCATTGGCATCGACACCACCAGAAAGGACTTTTCCACTCGATGGTGTTACGGTGTTGTATGCACGTGCAAGACGGGTGATAGAGTCCAGTAAGATCACAACATCTTTACCAATCTCAACACGACGCTTAGCACGCTCAATGACCATCTCAGCCACTTTAACGTGGTTCTTAGCAGGCATATCAAAAGTAGAAGAGTAGACCTCGCCTTTGACAGAACGCTCCATGTCTGTGACCTCTTCAGGACGTTCGTCTACAAGAAGTACCATCAGCTCTGCTTCAGGATGGTTGTGGGTAATACCATGTGCGATCTCTTTCATAAGCTCTGTTTTACCAGAACGCGGAGAGGCAACAATCAGACCACGTTGTCCTTTACCAATAGGAGCAAAAAGGTCCATCATGCGACCGGTTAGGTTCTCTGGCTTGTACTCCAGCTTGAGTTGTTCTGTAGCATATAGTGGTGTCAAGTTCTCAAAGAGTGGACGTTTTTTACTCTCTGCTGGTGGCAGGTAGTTGATCGCTTCGACTTTAAGCAGTGCATAATAGCGCTCTTGATCTTTTGGAGGACGCACCTGACCGGTGACAACATCACCATTACGCAGTGCAAACTTTTTGATCTGAGTACTTGAGACGTAAGCATCATTTAGTGAGTCACTGAACTGTTTGGTATCGATAGAACGTAAAAAACCATAGCCATCTTGCATGGTCTCCAAAATACCGGTAAAGAGAATAAAACCACCTTGAGAGGTCTGGGCCTTTAAGATCTCAAAAGTAAGGTCTTGACGTTTAAGCTCATTGGGGTGTTCAACACCAAGTTCAGTAGCCAGTTTGACAAGTGTGTCTAGTGGTTTGGTACGAAGGTCTTCAATAGTATGACCCTTGACTGGAACATGTGTTCGCGAAGATTTATTGTTTTTTTGCTGACGAGTGTCGCTCATGAATTACCTTGTGTGATTCGGAAATTTTCCACGGAGATGTGAGGAAAGTTGAAGAAGTTTTAGATTTGTCTTTGAATGTATTTTATAACAACTTAAGAGTACTTGTCAAGTTTCGGGTGTTATTTGGTATACATTTCATGATATTTCAGTGTTCCATAGGGTATTTAGTCGATCTTTGTTAAAATATAGGACTTTAATACAAAGCAGAAAAGATGACCAACACTTTTGAGTTTTCTCCCCATGTAAATGAGCAACTCTCTGATGCAATTGTCCGCGAACGTGAATATATAGGGTTCTATGATCTGTGTGACCAAGATGTAACGCCTTTTTTAGAACTTGCGGCTTCGGTGAAGCAAAAAAATATTGTGATCATTGGTATAGGTGGAAGTGCTTTAGGTGCCTCTGCTGTCTACCGCTTTTTAGATTTAGTACGCTCTTTTGAGAAGAAGTTACACATCTTGGATACTACTGACCCGCTTGTCCTTGGCAGTAAGCTTAACAGTTTTGATATGCAAGATGCCTATTACTGTCTGATCAGTAAGTCCGGTGGGACTATTGAGACTGTGGCGGTTGCCAAATATATCGATAATGAGATCAAGCTTAACAGTGAAAATAGTGTGGTCATAACAGACTCGGGTTCGATGTTAGAGCAGTTTGCACGTTCAAGAGGAATATCACATTTTAGTATTCCTGATGATGTCGGTGGCCGTTTTTCAGTTTTAAGCAGTGCCGGTCTTATCCCCTTATCCTTGGTCGGAGTGGATATAAAGCTTTTACTTGGGGGTGCTCAAAAAGTTCGTGATGCCTTTTTTAATGAGCAGGGATATTGCCACTCTTTGATGCAAAAAGCAACCTATTATGCACAGCATGCCAACACCTATAACATTAACTGTCTTTTTTCCTACTCTGAAGTCTTCAGAGAATTTAACGCTTGGTATGTACAGTTGTGGGGAGAAAGCCTGGGTAAAAAGCAACGTCACTCTGAACTGCATGTAGGGCTGACACCTGTTGGTCTCATTGGGCCGACAGATCAGCACTCATTTTTACAGCTTATTGTTGATGGTAAACGTGACAAGTCTGTTACTGTCATCAAGATCAAAGAGTTTGATAACCCGATGAAGATCCCAGAGAGTTCATTTGAGAACATGGAGTCAATGGACATCATCAACGGGTACAGCTTTTCAGAACTGATCAATATGCAGGCAGACTCTATGGTGGAAGCCTTGAATGCACTCGATGATATCCCTCTTGATATCATCGAAATAGAGAGTGTGAATGCTTCAGAGATCGGTCAGCTTATCCTTTATTATGAATTATTGACTGCTTTGGTAGCTAATATGTTGGATATTAACGCTTATGACCAACCTGGTGTTGAGATGGGTAAAGTGATCTTAAAAGAGAAGTTGAAAGGGTAACGATGCTAGAGTATATTAAGAGTGAAGTGGCCGCTTCTGCGCAGACCAAAGAGAAAATTTTAAATGACACTGCCTTTTTAAAGAAGATCGCTAATGTCATTCAAGTATCTGTAGCGGTCTATAAAACGGGTAACAAGATCTTGATCGCAGGTAATGGTGGTTCCGCAGCAGATGCCCAGCATTTTGCAGCAGAGTTGGTAGGACGTTATGGCTTTGACAGACCTTCTCTTCCTGCTTTAGCCTTGACTACCGATACCTCTAATCTTACAGCTATCGGCAATGATTATGGATACGACTACGTCTTTTCGCGTCAACTAGAGGGGATGGGTGTTGCCGGAGACCTTTTCATCGGAATTTCCACCTCTGGAAACTCTGTAAATATTTTAAATGCCTTTGCTTCTGCCAAAGAGAAGGGGATAACAACCGTGGCATTGAGTGGCCGTGACGGTGGTAAGATGGCAACGGTAGCAGACCATACTCTCATCGTGCCATCAGATGCTACCCCTCGTATTCAGGAGTCTCATCTTCTTATAGAACACATTATATGTGATGCGATAGAAAAAGAGATGTTTGGCGATGGGGTAGGAGCGTAGCAGGTGAAAAAACCAGCACTTTTCTTAGACCGAGACGGGGTCATCAATGTGGAGAAGAACTATCTGTATAAAATCGAGGATTTTGAGTTTATAGAGGGGATCTTCGAACTCTGCCACAAGTACCAGGATCTTGGTTATCTTATTATCATAGTGACCAACCAGTCCGGGATCGCTCGGGGGTATTACAGTGAAGATGACTTTAGTGACTTGACACGATGGATGGTGGATGTCTTTGCTAGAGAAGGGATCAGTATTACTGATGTCTATCACTGTCCACATCATCCAGATATCTCGGGTCCCTGCCGTTGTCGTAAACCCGAACCGGGAATGCTGCTTAAAGCAGTAGAAGAACATCATATCGACATGAAAAACTCTCTGTTGGTAGGAGACAGTGAACGCGATATCCTGGCCGCGCATCGTGCCGGAATAAGAGAGAGCTACCTCTTTTCAAAAGAGGCGATCAAAAGTGAAGCGAACAAAATCATAAAAGATCTCAAAGAGTTACTATGAAGATCATGAATACAGGTGGTACCTTTAACAAACGTTATGACCCGATCAGTGGTGAACTTGAGGTTCCGTTTGACAATCTGGCCATTGAAGAGATCGTCAAAAGCTTCGCTTACGAGGTTGAGATTGCAGGAATGCTCTATAAAGACTCTATGGAGATCGATGATGAAGACCGTGAACAGCTTACCGCCATCTTGGAAGCGGATGATGAAGATATCTTTGTCATTGTTCATGGTACAGACACTATGCATTTGACAGCGATGC
>JALWKG010000178.1 GCA_027081565.1 Helicobacteraceae bacterium | reverse complement strand
AAAAGATAGAAAACTCCATAGAACTGGGCTACCCTTTTGACGGCAAAGCTAAAAACCCCTACATCTTTCCGCTCATCGCCAAAGAGTTGCAAAAGAGCGACCTTAACCTTGTGCTTACCGGAGATGAACTGCTCCCAGCCAAAAACGGTATCACCATCAAAGACATCGCCACAGCACTCGAGCTTGAAGAGAACATCCATTACTTTGACCGCAAGATCTACTTTCCAGAGCTTCATGAACTCACGACCATCCGCCAGAGACTGGGGCTGAGAACAGGTCTGACGACTATAGAGAAACTGCCCCGTATCGCCGAGAGCGATTACGCCATTACCGGTGTCTTTCACAAGCCTTATGTCAAAAAGTATGTTGACATCTTCGGGAACCGTTACAAGCGTTTTGCACTTATACAGGGTAATGAAGGGACACCGGAGCTTTTCAGCAAAGGGCGTCTGTGGATCGCCAAAGAGGGTGAAGTCGAAGAGTTCATCATCGACCCAGAGCATTACGGCATACACTACAACAAGTCATGGGACGACATCACCCTTGAAGACTCACTGCAAAAACTGACAGAGCCCTCCAACGAGTACCAAAAACTGGCCAAACTCAATGCTGCCGTCTATCTCTTTGTAGCCGAAAAGGCCGGGAGTGTTGACGATGCTTTTGCCATGTTGAATGGATAAGTTCTCCAACCACATCAGAAATATCCTTCACGGATTTTTTCTTACTATCGGTACCACCATCGCCGAACCTTCGACCATCCTGCCACTGATCGTTAACCATTTTGGCGGCAGTTCCATGCTCATCGGTCTCTTTGCCGCACTGCTCAGAGGCGGGGCTATTGTGGTGCAGCTCTTTGCCGCTTTTAAAGCGCAGAGCTACCCGCTGATGCTACCGTACCTTCGACGTGTCTTCATGATCCGATTTTTGGCATGGTTCTTTATCGGTGTCGCCATAGTAGGACTTGGTGACGACCACCCTAACCTTACCCTCCTCGCTATCGGCGTCGGTCTCTTCATCTTTTCGTTCAGTGCGGGCTTTGGTGCCATCTACTTCAAAGATATCGTAGCCAAGATCTTCAGCCACAAGTTTCGCGGCAAGAGTATGGCCTACCGCCAGTTCTTCAGCGGTCTCGGAGGGCTTCTCAGCGGTGCAATGGCCGCAGTTGTTCTTGAGAGTTTCGATGCACCCTACAGCTACGGCTATCTCTTTATGATCAGTGCTTTTGTGATGGGGCTGGGATACCTGGCTTTTGCCACGGTCGACGAACCTGTAAAAGAGGAGATCGCACCAAGAGAGAACTCTTTCAAAAAATTCCTCGACAGCGCCTTGGAACTGCTTAAAAGTGACAAAGACCTGCAGGTACAGATCACCACCTTTCTCTTTGCCTACGGCTACCTCATCGCCCTGCCCTTTATCATCCTTGAGGCCAAAGAGAACATCCAGTTGACCGGTCTCGCCATTGGTACACTCATCACCGCGCAAATGGTGGGGGCCATGTTAAGCAACATCGTCTGGGGAAAGATCAGTGGCAACGGTCTCAACCGTCTGACCGCGAACATTGCACTCTCTCTGCACATCATCGCCATCATCTTAGCCTTCAATGCAACAACCCTTTACGAGTACATCGCCATCTTCTTTCTCGTAGGCGCCGCCACAGACGGAAACCGCATCGCCTCGGGCAACCTTATCTTGATCTTGGCACCACCGCAGAAGAGACCGCTTTATGTCGCTTTACAGATCAACATTGTCTCGTTTGGGATGTTCTTTTCTATTATCGGCGGAATTATCTTGCAATTTGGTGACTATACAGTTCTCTATAGCACAGCACTTACAGTACTATTGTTTGCACTGTTTATGTCGCTAAAGTTGAAAGATGAAGAAAATACTACTCACAACTAACAGATACAACAACCACACACGAAGAGGCTTCTTAATTGATATTACTAAATCTCTTCATCAGTTTGTCTACGAAGCATCTCTGTGAATATAAAATAAAGCAGGATGATATTAAGACCAAAGAGCACAAGACTTAGAGACTGGTTGGCTGTATCGACGATAAGAAGGCCTGTTATAGAGTAACCTGCTTGTAAAATAGCCAAAAAAATGACTGTACGTTTCACATCTTTATGAAAAAAGTTAAACAGAATATGATGAAGATGGGTTTTGTCCGCCTTAAATATAGACTTTCCCTGACGTTTACGACGAACCATCACGATAATAGTGTCCATCAATGGTACCGCCAGAATAAACAGTACCGTCACAGGCTCTATGTAAATCGCTGCCTTGATGACTAAAAGAGCTATTACAAAACCTAAGATCAGTGAGCCACTGTCACCCATAAAAACAGTTGCAGGGTTCCAGTTATAGATCATTAAGGCGAGTAGACCTGCGATGAACGAACCTGAGGTCAGCATCATGTAGGCATCATCATTTGCATAACCTATACTCAATAGTGCTCCAAAAATAATAATACTGATAGATCCCGCCAAGCCATCAAGGCCATCTATCAAGTTTAAAGCATTTGTAAAACCAACTATAGCGAACACAGTAAAAGGTAAGGCTAGCCACCCAAGTGTAATTTCCATACCAAAAAGTACTCCCAATGTATCAACATAGATACCATCAAAATAGACAAGGACAGCCGCAATAGCAACTACAAAAAGCTTGGTGTTAGGAGAAGTGTCATGATGATCATCTAACGCCCCCGTTACAAAGACAATAAAAATCGCACAGCATGTTAAAAGGTGATCTGAAAGTAGGGAGTAATCAAAATAAGTATCAACAATAGCAACTGCCAAAAAAACCCCAATACCAGCACCACGTGGCTGCAAAGTGGTATGCATACTGCGCTCATTAGGAATGTCAACCAAACCTAATTTCTCTGCGTTGATAATGATCAGTTTGATCAGTATCAATGCAATAATAAAGATCAGTATAAATTCTAGGATCACGGATTAAGACTTTGCATATTATTTAGTAGGACATTTTACCAATAATTGTATTACGAGTTGATTACTTGCAAAGAATAAATAATTACATGTTTTTAAAAAGCCGGCTTTCTACATTAACATGTGGTTTTAGCAAAGAGTATAATGAAACAATATGCAAGAACAAGCAAGAGAATTAAATATATATAGATAATGTAATGACGATGAATAAAATAAAAAAAGTGGTTTGTAAAGTGGCTCCGGATACTGGATTCGAACCAGTGACCAAGTGATTAACAGTCACCTACTCTACCGCTGAGCTAATCCGGAACATTTTGAAGAAAGTCTCAATTCAAGTGGTGGACAGTGAGAGATTCGAACTCTCGGAAGGGTTACCCCTTCGCATCCTTAGCAGGGATGTGGTTTCAGCCAACTCACCCAACTGTCCAAGTGCTCTTGAAAAGAGAACGTGATTATACTCATGAGGTTCTGATACAAACCTTAAAGTAATAGAAAATTATAACTTTTCTAAAATCTTGGCTACTACAGATGCTGGATCTTCTGCTTGGTAGATAGGTCGTCCCACTACAATAAAGTCTACTTTTTCCTGATGGGCCAACTCTACCGTGGCTACACGCTGCTGATCTCCGGCCGCTTCTCCAAAAGGTCTTATACCTGGAGTCAAGGTTAAAAAGGCATCTGATGTCAACGACTTTATAGAAGCACTCTCAAATACAGAACAGACAACACCGTCAAGTCCCGCTGCATAGGTGTCTTTTGCGAACTGATCCGCTTTTACCGCAATCTTCTCACCATACACACTATCAAACTCTACTTCGTCAAATGAGGTTAAAGCTGTCACCGCAAGCACTAAAGGTCGTGACTCAAATTTCTCTAAACGCTGCATTACCGTTGTCATCGCTTTTTTACCTGCTGAAGCATGAACGTTGAACATATCAACACCTAGCCCCATAATAGACTCTGCAGCATCTGCCATAGTGTTAGGTATGTCATAAAGCTTTAGGTCTAAAAAGATCTTACATTCAGGATTGATCTTTTTAAGTGCCTTAATAAAAGGCTCTCCGTCACGGATATAAGCACGAAGCCCTACTTTTAACCAGACAGGATATGCTTTTATCTTCTCTACTAACGCTAAATTCTCTTCCATTGTCGGAAGGTCAAGTGCTACACATAGTTCCATGGTCTACCTTTTATGACGTTTTATCTCTTTAAAATCTTGTGTGATTATAAAGTATCTTTACTATATAACCGATGAATTCTCCTACCATGTCTTGACATAAATCACCCATTTATTTACTAAAGCAATATTATAATTTCTTCAAAATTATTTATAAGCTCAACTTTCGCACATAACCCCAAGCTCTTTTTTGGTGTAAGCGCTTAGTACAGCGATAATAG
>JALWKG010000177.1 GCA_027081565.1 Helicobacteraceae bacterium | reverse complement strand
TTAACCTTCACCTCTTTTTCAGGGTCAAACTTCATGATCCAACCATCACGACTGATGACATAACCATCTTTTCCTTCGAACTTGACTACACCATGGTTCATGTTGTGCATACCTGTCATGTGACTTTTAGGCAGATCATGCTCGATAACGGCGAGTGAACTGCTTTCTCTTTCTACAACAAAAACTTTTTCATTAGTGTTGAGTGCAGTTTGCGCTGGGGTACTAGTCTGTGCTGAAAGCGTCAAAGATGAGACACTTGTAATAAGGGCAGTTAGTAATATTTTTTTAAACATTGTTTCTCTCTTCTTGGGTTAAATAACATGATGGATCCTCACTCCAAAGATCTCCAGTAATCGCGTAAGCACGTGCACGTGAACCGCCGTTACAGATGTCGATCTGCTCACAGGTCGCGCAGATACCGCTAATCTGTTTTCTAGGGTGGATGCGCAGTTGCTCAAGCAGTTCGCCTCCTTGCCATACTTCACCAAAGTCTTGTTTGATGATATTACCTATGGTCAGTGGAAAGAACGGGTCAGGGCGAACGTCACCCTCCGAGTTGATGTTGAGCAGTTTACGTCCTGCACTGTTTCCACCCCAAGTGACCAGACGCTTGCGCATGGTCTCTCTGAGTTCAGGGTACTTTTCACTGAAGCGCTCTAAGAACATGACGGCATCCATCTCCATATTACCGGTAACGATCTCGATGTCTCTGCCTGTCTCATAGTATTCAAAAGCCTTGTCCAAGATGAACTCTACCGCTTTACGGCGCTGCTCTTTGGTAAGGTCCATCTTGAGGTTGTCAAGTCCACGACCGGAGTAGACGAGGTGGGAGATGTAGATCTTGGGGATGTCCTCTTTTTCAACCAGATCGAAGATGTACTCTAAAGAGTTGATAGTATCTTTGGTCATGGTAAAACGGATGCCAACTTTGGCACCTGTAGAGTTAGCAAGTTTAACGGCCTTTAGTGTTTCTTTAAAGGCACCCTTAAGCCCACGGAAGTAGTCATGGGTAGGTTCATCACCATCAATGCTGATCCCGACATAGTTAAAGGTGTCAACGATGCGCTGTACATTGCCTTTAGTAAAGTAAAGACCGTTGCTAGAGAGGTAAGTGACTATGCCATTCTCTTTACAGAAGTCTGCGATTTCAAAGAGATCTTTTCTAGTCAGCGGTTCACCCCCTGAGAAGATGATGAATTTAACGCCATTGGCCTTCATCTCCAAGATGGTCTTTTTAATCTGTTCAGTTGTAAGTGTGTCAACCTCGTCAAGTGTCGACTTAGAGTAACAGTGCAGACAGGAGAGGTTACAGCGGTTGGTGAAGTTCCAGATGGCGATGGCACCATCTAAAATACGCTCTGGTTTGTTCTCAGCGACAGATGCGATGAGATTGGTGAGTCTAAACATTATTTTTTACCTTTAAAGCTAAGGATGTAGTCTGAGATGAGGTCTAACTCATTGTCATTAAGATGAAATTGTGTCATGGCAGTACGTCTATAACCAAAAGCTTTGTACATAGACTTAGGCGAGATGACATAAGCCTCTATCTCCTGTTTGGTACGTTTGGCTGCGATCTCATTAAAAGGGGGTCCAAAAGCAACGGCTGTCTGGTGATGACAGCCCCAACAATAGGTCTCAAAGACTTTTTTCCCTGTAAGCTCCTGTGAGAGAAGGGAAGAAGAAAAAGCAAGAGAGAGAATGAGTAAGTATTTCATCATTTTTCTTTTTATAGTTTTGAATATAGTACCCAAAGAGAACTTTGGATAACAGGTTATACAAGCGTATGGTAAGGCATTTAGGAAAATAAAGGATTGATAAACATCAAGTGATGGTATAAATATAGCTAATATTGACTTGTTGGCATACCGACAATGAAAGACTAACAATTTAGAGGTTAGTTAGAATGTGATTAACAAGAGTGTAAGTAGTCTTTTCTATATTTTATTTTCGTTATCTTTATTTTGATTAGTGTTTAGAAGTGGTGTAATAATAAGATAGGATTTATAATGTTGTAGCATAATACAGATAGTAATTAAAGGAATATGATGCGATTGATAATAAATGGTAAAAAAGCACAACAGCCAGAGATACGTGAAGCTGTGGAGACTATACGCAGTGAAGGTACTGCACTTGAGGTTCGTGTTACTTATGAGTACGGTGATATTGCACGTTTCGTTCAAGAAGCTGTCGCTGATGAAGTGAAACGGCTTATTGTTGGTGGTGGAGATGGTACGATCAATGAGATCGTAAATGCTTTACTTAAAATACCAGAGTCCATGCGTCCTGAACTTGCGATCCTTCCTTTGGGTACGGCCAATGATCTTGCAACCTCATGCCATATTCCCAAAGAACCTTTGGACTCCTTAGAGTTGGCCATTAAAGGTCAGTGTTATGCCATAGATGCCGTTCAGGCAAATGATCGCTACTTTATCAATGTAGCTACTGCTGGATTTGGAGCTGAAGTTACGGCCAACACACCAATAGAACTTAAAAACTTTTTGGGAGGTGGGGCGTATACAATCACGGGTGTCTTGAAAGCGGTTCACTTTGTACCTTATCATGGCAAGATCTGGACAGAACATGTTGAAGTAGAGGGTGACTCTGTGGTGGCAGCTGTCTGTAATGGACGTCAGGCAGGGGGAGGGCAGGTGCTTGCACCTCATGCCTATCTTGATGATGGACTTTTAGATGTTATCTTTATCCAGGACTTTGAGCTGACAGATATACCTCAAGTCCTTTTGGAACTGGCGAATCTGGGAAGTGAGGGCACCTTTGTCAAGTACTTTAAGACTCCATGGGTAGAGTGTGAGACACAAGAACAGATGCCGACGAATCTCGATGGTGAACCTTACAGCAGCCGTCATATACGTTTTGAAATCATTCCTAAAGCTATAAAGCTTGTTATGCCGATGACAACACCATTACTCGAAGGTCAAGATATTTAATTTAAGTGTTTTGATAATATAAACAGAGTTTTTGAAGTGTAAAAGAAGTGTAGGTGCCAAAGGAGTCTCCTCCTTTAGC
Organism: Helicobacteraceae bacterium; assembly: GCA_027081565.1. Lineage (GTDB taxonomy): Bacteria > Campylobacterota > Campylobacteria > Campylobacterales > Sulfurimonadaceae > Sulfonitrofixus. The sequence goes on along the minus strand of JALWKG010000177.1, from coordinate 13,815 downwards.
AAGAGCAGTGCTTATGCACCAGGGATAGTTTGTCTGTGCTCGATAGAGTACGTAAATGTTGGAGTGGTTAGACCCTTAATATACTTAACAAACTTACCAGTTTTCGCTTCGTAGATACCGATACGTCCAGCATTCCACTCAGAGACCATTGTCCACTTACCATGGTTTGCAGGCTCAGCGTGCAAGATACGTGGTACAACGACTTTACCATTTTTGTCTTTAACCGTTGGAACACTCCAGCTGTAAAGCGTTTTGTGTGTTACAGGGTCAGTAACCTTACCTTTTTTTGTACCCACTTCAAGAATTCTATCAACTTCAAGTGACTGCTTGTTAATAAGATAGATCTTATTCCAGTTAGTTGGCCCACCAAGAACATTGTCTGCCCATAGGAATGGAGTATGCTCAGAAGTACCAATAAAGAGACCACCACCAGCTGTAGGAATCTGACGGATTACATCAAAGTTGTCATCCCAGATCGTTACTTGACCAAGGTTCATGTTAACCGTTGCGCCAAGTTGTTGACCTAGACCTTCGTTATACCATGAAGAACCCTGACCTGGGTGTGGCTTAGCTGAAGGACCTGTATAGATCTTAGTTACAAGTGTTTTTGTCTTAAAGTCAACAACACCCATAACATCTGAACCTTGAGATGCTTGGAATAGGTAACGGCCGATCTCTTTACCTTCATTCAAGAAACCATCATGAAGGATCTTACCAATGTTAGGAATATCTCCAACGATAGGGAAGTTAGGCTTAGAATAATCTACGATATAAACGTGACCTGCATCTTTAAGTGCAAATGCGATGTATGGACCATATGGTGTGTCATAGATACCTGCAACACGAGAAGAACCGATGTCACCATCTGTGTTAATAACACTTGTAGTTGGGTACACTTTAAGTGGTTCAAGTGTCATTGCATCCATTAAAATAGCGCCACCTGGTACATAGTTTCCTGCCATTAGGTATTTACCATCTGGAGAAACTGCTAGACCACGAGAGTCAGAACCAACTTGGATTTCAGCAATTTTTTGTTGACCTGGAGTGTTGAGGTCAAACATTGTTACAAGACCTGAACGGCTGATAGAGTAAGCATAACGTGGCTGACGCTTGTTGGTCACTGTTACGTGAACCGCAAAACCAGCTGGGTGCTTAGAAAGAATTTTACCTGTTGTACCATCGACAAATGCAACACGCTCAGCATCACGCTCTGTTACGAAACAGATGTCTGTGTTCTTTTTAACATCAACAGCGTGAGGATATTCCTTCATAAACGCTGCTCTGTCGTTAAGGTTCTTCCAGCCTGCTTTAACATTTTCTAGTGTTAGAACTTCAACTTTTTTACCTTTAAAGTGCTGTAGATAATCAACCATCTTGTCAGCATCACCCTTGTTTAACTTTTCAGAAAAAGGTGGCATTGCTGTACCTGGACGGCCATTTAAGATCGTCTCTGCAAGCATATAGGCATTTTTCTTGTCGATAACACCTGGGCGAAGGTCAGAACCAACACCACCTTCGTGGTTAGGTCCGTGACAACCTTGACACTCTTTTTCAAACATCTTTGCGACGTCCATGTTAGAAGTACCTGCAAAAAGGCCTGTTGATATGACTGCCATAGCAGCTACAGAAGTAATTACTTTATTTAATTTCATCTCTTCTCCTTTGAGATCAATAGATTTATAATAAACCTATTTAAAGAACATAAAACTATGAAAACATAGTAATTCATGTTCACACTAGACCGAAGGTCTATCCATCACACCATAGTTGTGGCTACAGTGTGAAAGATAGACCTTAGTCTAACTCTTATTTGGCATGGAAACTCCATGCCATGAAGGTCTTAACCTTCGTTTTCTAAACGTTTCTTCTCTTGGTAATAAATCCAGATCATCGGAAGGATGATCACAGTGTGAAGAAAGATCGTTAGGGTCAAAGGACCCTGGTTTAGCCACCCGAAGAAACTCGGGATAACGTCTGTGAATGGTTCAAACATAACTGTTCTCCTTATCTTTCGTGTACTGGGTTTTTACCAGTAGTCAATAGATCTTTTGCAAGAAGTAAGAAACCTAGGAATGTAACAAGACCCATAACAAGTCTCCAATCCATACCTTGCGCAAACCACATACCTGCTTGGCCATCAAAGTAACCTGCCCATGTTGCACCCATCTGAGCACGTGAGACAAGAACTTGAACATAACCTGCAATCGTCAATGCTACAGTCATACCCATAACACCACCGGCGATCATAGATACAGCCCAGATAGACGACTTCGTATTTTTAAGAACTTTAATGTTGTTCTTACCTTGAACCGCGATATACATCATACCAATAAGGATGGTTGCATAGGCTCCAAAGAACGCAAGGTGACCGTGTGCTGAAGTAAACTGTGTACCGTGAGTATACAGGTTGACTTGTGGCAATGTGTGGAAGAATCCCCAGATACCAGCACCAAGGAAGTTACCAAACGCGTTAAGAACAAACCATGTAAATGCCGGCTTGTTGTTTATAACAGATGCCGAATTTCCTGCTTCTTCCTCTGCACCTTGAGTTTTACCCCAGTCGTAAAGAACGTGTACAAACATAGCTACCAATGGAATAGGCTCTAGTGCTGAAAATAATGCACCGATCTCCCACCAGTATTCAGGTGTTCCGATCCAGAAGTAGTGGTGACCCATACCTAAGATACCAGAACCAAATAACATGGCAACTTCGATCCATAGCCACATCTCAACCACTTTACGGTGTGCACCGATCATAGTGATTAGACCATAAGCTGCGATCGCGCCAACAAATACTTCCCAAGTAGCTTCAACCCATAGGTGAATTACCCACCACCACCAGTACTGATCAATAGAGATGTTGTCTGTAAAGAACATACCAGCAAGGTAGAGACCTGCAAACGCGATCATGTCAGCCATAAGAACTGTAACGATACCTGTCTGCTTGCCTTTCATACCTGTAAGGAAAAGGTTGGCAACAAAACCAAGAGCGACGACTACGATACCAAAGTCGGCCCAACGTGGTGCTTCGATATACTCACGACCTTCCATGATGAACCAGATAGTTGTTTCATCTGCGGGCCCAACTTGAACGAAGATGTATACAAGTACAACTACAGCGATAGCGGCTACAAAGATCCAGTAAAGTAATTTACCCATCTTGATACCGATAGTGTTGATACCTGTCTCATCTGGTAGTAACCAGTAGACAGAACCAAACATTGCAAAGACCATCCAAACAACAAGTGCATTGATGTGTAGTGTTCTTGCGACAGAGAAATCTAAGATCTCAAAAAGAAAACCTGGCATAACAAACTGAGTTGCTGCTACCAGACCAAATAGTAATTGTGCACCAAAGAGGATAAACGCAAAGGTAAAGTACCATGTTGCTAACTGCTTTGATTCATTTAATGTATTACTTGCCATGAACTGCTCCTTGAATTTTTCCAAAGTTTCTTGGGAAACCATTTGTATCGATAGATGACATATGTTTCAAGAATGCAACAAGACCCTTAGCTTCATCTGCAGTAATACCAAGATCTGGCATCATACGCTCGTGAGTAGGATACTGTGATGGATGCTGTAAAAACTCTGCCATCGCTTCTTCTTTTGTGTTTTTACCTGTCATCGCTTGCAATGAACCTTCTGGTCCCCAAGCTGGATCTAACCATGCTTTAGTAAGGTCTGGAGCATAGTAAGCACCATTTCCAAGCAAGGTGTGACAGTTCATACAGTTTTTAGCTTGTGAACCCAACTTACCTAAGTGTAGTAGGGCACCTGCTTCTTCTTCTGTCCAATCATCACGTCCAAAGAATTTCTCTTTTTCTTGAAATGCTGATCTTCCTTCTGCATTTTTACCACCAATAACCGGAATCTCATGTCCACGCTTAGCGTCCATAAGATACTCGATCTTGTAGTTGATAACTGTAGGTCCTGGAACCCTTTTAGTTACACCTTGTTTTAGGTCTTCATCTGTACCCATTGAGATCTGTGCAGACGTATCAAACGTCAACCAGATCAAGAGTACTGCTGCAAACCCTGTTACCCACGTTGCTGTGCGTTGCCAGAAACGATTGTCACTCCATACAGATTTATTAGCCACTGTATCCTCCTAAGTGTATTAACATAGTTTTCACTACCTTAATGTTCATTTTCTTCATGAACTTGATGCTGCATATGATAGACTGCATGAGGGAGTAACAAGTACCCGATCATTGAGACTATCAATGCTTTTGCCGTGAACTCACCGACGTGCATTAAACTTCCCATTATATACAGTGAGTAGGCCGTCAAAAACCAAAAGAGATAAGCGATAGGCATCGCCCAGCTCTTTAACATCTTGACTTTAACCGCTGTATATATACCAACATAAAATCCCCCAAATAGCATTGCAAGTGCTGAAGAGAGAAATATAGGTAAAAAATCATCTAAAGCGATTTCTGGTCTGATAACAGATGGGTCTATCATTTTCACTCCTTATTGCAATACTATTTTAGGCTGAATAGAGTTTATTCCTTTTTATAACCTGACTTCTTGATGTAAATCAAAAGTAAATGAAATGATGAAATATTTTTTGGTTTTATAAGATATTTTATCGTCAATGTGTAGATATAGGGGAAGAATTGGATGTCATATATATTTATTATGAATATTGTTGTTGATCAGTTTTAGTGTTAGAGCTTATAGGAAAATATGATATTTTCCTAAATTGTGTAAGTTATTTATCTTTTTAAGTCGTAAGCAATACGGTTACGTTTGTCTCGGAGAACCAAACGGTGTTTGGATAGTCTGTCTACTTTATATATACGGTGTATATCTGTTTCTCTGGTGTGGACGTCACGTTGCACTTTTTTAATACTAAGCATTAAGATGTTCTCTTTGCTTTTCCATGTTCCGGAAATGGTTAGTGTTCCATCATCTTCTACCTGCTCTAAAGTAAACTCAGTAGAATCTTTAATGGCAAATGTGATTGCTTTTTCACTGCTGATCTGCTTCCATGTTCCTACCAATTCCGAATCGTTTACTACCTTAGGTGAGACAGCAACAGCAGCAGTCGCCGCAACAGGTACAATAACGGCAGCTTTTACAACTGGTGCAGCTTTAGGCACTATTGCTTTAGGGCTATTTACTTTTTTAGGTGCTGGTTTAATTTTAACTTTTGCTTTTGGCTTAGCTTTTGCAACGGGTTTCTTCTTTGCAACTACTTTTTTCTTTGCGGCATCAGCTTTACGCTTTTGTGCAGCTGCTTTTGCCTTGCGTGCTCTCTCTTCTTTTACTTTTTTAGCTTTAGCTTTAGCTTTAGCTGTGTCTCTTCTCTTTTTGTCTGCAACAGCTTTTTGACGGGCTTTCTCTTTAGTAGCAGCCTCTTTTTTTGCTTTTTCTTTGGCTGCGGCAGCTTTTTTTGCTTTTTCTTTGGCTGCGGCAGCTTTTTTAACACGTTCTTGAGCAGCTATAGTCGCTCTTCTTTTTTTGTCTGCAGCAGCTTTTTTTGCTACTACGGCAGCAGCAGCTGCACTTGCAGCAGCTTTTTCTTTAGCGATAGCATCCATTTTTGCTTTTTCTGCTGCCGCTTTCTGAGCTGCTTCTGCATCTAATTTAGCTTTTTCAGCCGCACGTCTTTTAGCTTCAGCTTCTGCCTTGGCCTTCTGCTTTGCTGCGATTTCACGCTCTCTCTCTGCTTCAAGATAGTTATAAATACGTTCTTGAAGTACATCATCTCTATCAATAACCTCATAGCCACCGGAAGAGATGGCTTTGACCATCTCCGTATCGTGAGTTTTTATAGCTTTAAGGAGTGCACTCTTTAGTTTGACATCTTCATTGGCAGCAGATACTACCTGTGTAAAGAGCAAGGAGTTTAGTAGTAAAATCAAAAAAGTAATACGCAAGATAGACTCTCTTTTCTACTGTCAAGAGTACTTTAATACTCCAATCAACAGTATGAAATAAATTTTTGTACATTATAAACAGCGTGTTATGTACCCTGTAATGATACTATTCTAACATAAAAAGTAAATGATTTTTACATGAATTATTATAAAAGTCTATATATTATTTTGTCCTGACTGTTTTTTAAGCAGAAAATCAAGCTAAATATCAACAAAGTGGGGTAGAATCTCATCACTTATACTATAAAAGGTGATATACCTTTTGGAGAGATTATGGTTTTACTACAAGAAGCTTTTGAAAAACGCAGTGCCAAGGTCAACAAGATAGAGAAAGTCAAGGTTCTAAAAAAACCTGAAGAGGCTTTTGAACAGTTAGAAACCTATGCCAAAGAGGGTTATGATGCCATTCCTGCAGAAGACCTCTCTTACTTTTTAAAGTGTTTTGGTCTATTTGACCGTCCACAGACGCCAAAACAGTTTATGATCCGTGTCCGCGTTCCTGGTGGACATCTAAGCCATGATCAGGCGATCGTCCTTGGTGAGATCGCACGTGACTTTGGACAAGACTATATAGATATTACTACTCGTATGCAGATCGAATTTCGTTACATCAATATAGAAGATGTCCCAGAGATATTCAGACGTATGGATGCTGTGGGTATCTCTTCTTACCAAACCGGTGTGGACAACTTCCGTAATATTTTGAACGATCCTTTAGATGCCATGAGTAAAGATGTTCTCTTACCGTCTCAACCACTTCTTGAAAAGATGCAGGCAAAGTTTTTACAAAATTATGAGTGGATCAGTGTCTTGCCTCGTAAGTTCAACACGGGTATTACAGGATCGCTTGTCAACCGTTCTAACGCATTTGGACAGGATTGCTGCTTTGTGTTGGCACAGAAAGAAGGTGTGTATGGTTATAACCTCTTTTTAGGTGGCAAAGTAGGGCAGATCGCTAAAAATGCTGATATCTTTTTGAAAGATGAAGATGAAGTGATGACAATGTACCAAGCCCTCATCGAGCTTTTCAGAGATTATGGTTATCGAGACAACCGCAATAAAAACAGACTCTTTTTCTTGATCCAGGATGTTGGTATGGCTACCCTGTCACAGAGTATTAGAGAAAAATCTGGTATAAATTTTGCAACAGCAGGTGAAACCTTGACTCAGATGGACTTTAGTGACCCTGACCATGGTAAAGTAGAGCTGCGTGATGGTACTTTTGCACTTCATGTGGTGGTTCCTTCCGGTATCTTTAAGGGAAGCAGTCTCCTTGAAGCTGCTGATGCTGCGATCAAGTTTGGTAATGGTGAGATCCGTTTTGATGTGGAGCAGAGTCTCTACCTTATGGGTGTCTCAAAAGAGCAACTTGAGGAGTGCCTGAAACATGAACTTTTTAGCAGCTACAAAAGTGTTGATACACCGTATTTCAACCATATGATTGCCTGTGCTGGAACAGAGCACTGCCCTTTTGGAGTCATCCCTAACAAACCAGATGCCATAGATATGTCAAACTACTTGAGTGAGCATGTACCTTTGGATTCAGGGCGTGTGCGTATGTACTGGTCTGCTTGTGTCAAGGGTTGTGGTATCCATGGTGTGGGTGATCTTGGTTTTGAAGGTTGTAAGGCTAAGGTTGATGGTAAAAGTGAGTATGGTGTTCATATCTCAATAGGAGGTAAATTAACGGGTGAGGGTGTTGAAGGGCATGCTGTCTTAAAAGCGATCCCGGTACGTTTTGCACCACAATTGGTAGCACCTTTGATGCAGGAGTACAAACGTCTTAGAAAAGGTACTGAGTCATTTGAACTGTTCCATGACAGAGTCCTTGTAAACTATACTCATGCGGCTATTGCCTTTATGATGCGTTTAAAAGCGTATTTGACCTCTAAAAATATAGAAATAAACTTTGGTTTTAGAACCGATGTGACAACGGGTAAGTTTGAGCAGTTTGAGATCTTTGATTTTGGACGTAAACTCTACTATCAGCTACTTGAAAAAGAGGCCTATCAATCTTACGACATGTTCAAGCCTACTTTAAAATCCAAGCTGGAACTGCCACACAAAACAGATGCTTCTATTGATGAAAATCTCTCTGAGATGATCTACAAGATGATTCATCCTGATGAGAGTAAACGGGCAGAGGTCTTTACGGAACTTAACGACTATATCGCGATCTATTAAACTTTTTTCATCTTATCGTTCAGAGTGTATTGAAGGTCACAAACTTTCACTGCACTAACTGGTTACTATTGCTTCAAAAAAGGAATAGTTTTGAAAAAACATTATCACTTCTACTAATCTCCTCACTCACCTCTCTCTTGGCATCTGATCTTATAAAGGTAAAGTCATCTGTTAACACGGAAATCTGTATACAGCGTATTATTACAAAGATAGAAAATATCAAAGGTTTTGGCGTATTTTCTGTGATCGATCATCAGAAAAATGCTCAGAGAACGGGTTTAGATTTACCACCTCAAAAGGTCATTATATTTGGTAACCCCAAGGCCGGAACCAAACTGTTACAGGTAGATGCTCAGATAGGTTATGATCTGCCACTTGGTATTATGGTTCGCCAGGGCAGTGATGAAACGGTGGTAGAGTATCGAAACCCAGAAACTTTTAGTAAAATCTATGAACTGTCCAAGTCACCTATGCCTAAGAAGATGGGACATCTTTTGAAGAACTTGGCCTCAAGCTGTCAGTAGGGTTCTGTAGTTTAAAGCACTCTTAAAGCAACTCTTAAGTATAATCGCAAAATTCTAAAGTAAGAGGTATCGTATGAGTTCTAAACGCGTTTTAGTCAAGTTCTCTGGTGAAGCACTCGCGGGTGAAAATGGCCACGGCATTGATACACAGATCTTAAAGTATATCGCTAACGAGATCAAGACCCTGGTTGACAATGACATCGAAGTGGGTATTGTTATCGGTGGTGGTAATATTATTCGTGGTGTGACCGCTGCACAAGATGGTATTATTCGTCGTACTGCAGGTGACTACATGGGGATGCTGGCAACTGTGATCAATGCTGTTGCTATGCAAGAAGCTTGCGAACACGCAGGTATGAAAGTACGTGTACAGACAGCCATTAAGATGGAACAGATCGCAGAGGCATATATCCAGCGCCGTGCGGTACGTCACCTTGAAAAAAATCGTGTTGTTATCTTTGCGGCAGGAACAGGTAACCCGTTCTTTACAACAGATACAGCAGCTACGCTTCGTGCGGTTGAGATCGGTGCAGAGATGATCATCAAAGCGACCAAGGTTGATGGTGTTTACGATAAAGATCCTAAAAAGTATGCAGATGCCGTTAAGCTTGATACAATCTCTTACGATCAGGCGATGACCCAACACATCAATGTTATGGATGACACTTCTATTGCATTGGCAAAAGATAATGCACTACCGATCATCGTATGTGACATGTTTAAAGAAAATAATCTATTAGAGATCATCAATGGTGATATGACTAATTGTTCAATTGTAAAATAAGGAAAGAAAAATGAGAACAGAAGAATTAACAGCAAAAGCACTAGAAGTAGCAAATATTGACCCTTACCAACTGGCAATTGCCGTAGCGAAGCGTTCTGAAGAGCTTTTAAATGGTGCTAAGAGTAAACTTAACGTCGATCTTAAGACAATGAAAGCTGCAGACCTTGCACTTATGGAACTTGCAGAGGGTGTTGTTACCATTAAAGAATTTGTAGACAACGAATAATGTAACGAGGCTTGTCCTCACACCTCTAATATATCTTTTTATTCCACTCCTTTTAAACATTTCTAACTACAAAAACCTCCTGATATACCAACTTATTTTAATATCTAAAATACCTTATAATATTTTTTAATTTCCCCCTGCTATAATTTTGTCAATATTACGCAAGGGTAGAGATGGATCAGGTAAATATCGAAGCTATAACAGGTGTCAAGAATGTGCCAGAAGCGGTAGGTCTGCTCTACGACTCTATCACACCGAGTGCGGTTATAAAAGATGCATTGGATTACGCGACTCAAGCTCATAAAAGTCAGTTTAGACGTAGTGGTGAGCCCTATATTATCCACCCTATACTGGTTGCATCAATCGTTGCTCGTATCACCGAAGATGAGTCGATGGTCATCGCAGCACTCTTACATGATGTTGTGGAAGATACACCAATCACCATAGAAGAGGTGCAAGTGCGTTATGGTGAAGATGTCGCTCATTTAGTAGGTGGTTTAACCAAGATCGATACGTTAAGAGATGAGAACCTTGTCAGTTCTGTCTCTGATGAGAAACTGATCGTCTCGGCACTCTCTTTTCGCAAGATGCTTCTGGCCTCCATCGAAGATGTTCGTGTTTTGGTTGTAAAACTTTGTGACCGCCTTCATAACATGTTGACATTAGACGCATTGCCGCCGCATAAACAAGAGCGTATTGCTGAAGAGACCTTGGTAGTTTATGCACCGGTTGCACACAGACTTGGTATTTCGTTTGTTAAAAATCTCTTGGAAGATCTGAGTTTCAAATATGTGTTTCCACACGAAGAGATGGAAATCCAAAAATATCTTAGTGAAAACTATCATGCCATAGAGTTGAAACTTAATGCCTTTCAACAAGAGGTGACCAAACTTATTTTGCAAAATGGTTTTATGCAAAAAGATTTTCAGATTAAAAGTCGTGTCAAACACCATTATTCTATCTATCTCAAGCTTCAGAGAAAAGGGATTGGTATCGATGAGATCTTAGACCTTTTGGCGGTGCGTATTATCGTGGCGAACCCTGTAGATTGTTATAAGGTCTTAGGTCTTGTACACCTGCACTTTCAACCGCTTTCATCACGTTTTAAAGATTACATTGCCATCGCTAAAGAGAATGGTTATCAGACAATCCATACTACTGTCTTTCACCAAAGTTCTATTTTAGAGGTCCAGATACGTACTTTTGAGATGAACAAAACAGCAGAGCTTGGTGTTGCTGCGCACTGGAAGTATAAAAGTGGTGGTAACACTATCAACCTTGACTGGTTAAATAACCTTCAGTACCAAGATGAGTCAGCAGAAGATTTTTATGAGATGATGAAAAATGATCTTTACTCAGAAGATATCACTGTATTCTCTCCAAAAGGAAAGCCGTTTACCCTACCACGTGGTGCTGTGGCACTTGATTTTGCCTATGCCATTCACTCAGAGATAGGAGACACTGCTGAATACTGTCTGATCAATAAAGAACGGGCTTCACTTTTAAGTGAACTGCATAATGGAGATATTGTTGGTATAGAGACAGCTGAAGAGAAGATCACACGCTGTTCATGGTTGGACGCTGTCAAAACAACCCGTGCCAAAAGTAACATCAGAACCAACTGTAACCAGCGAATTAAAGCGATAGACTCTCAAAGTGGTTTGATGATCATGGTTGGAATCTTGGATCTTAAGGTCTCTCGTCTTGAAGAGTGGTGTCATGAAAATGGTAACAAAGACAACAGAGTGCGTCTGGCAAGAGATATAGACTATTTGAGAGAAGTGATCAACAATTATGTTCATGATATTCAGGCACGTGGTCGTTTCACCCGATTTTTAACGGCCCACCGCTTTAAGTTAAAAGAGTATCGTTTTGGTTCTTTGGAACTCTTTTCTAACCATAACATCTCAGATGTTGTATTTGACTACTGTTGTCATCCCAAAACGGGTGATGAGATCGTAGCCTTTAAACATGACACCAAGGCACATGTACATCATAAGATGTGTAAACATGCAGCCAAAATGATGGAAGAAGAGACGAAGATGTTGTTTGTGCGATGGCGTAAAGAGCGGATCTTTAACTATCACATGATCGTAAGTATGCAAAATGCCAAAGGAGCACTCGCTGGTTTCCTGACATATTTGGCAAAAATAAACATAGAGATCAACAGTATTGAACTGGGTAAAGAGAAAGAGGAACATGTGCGTTATTGTGAATTGGAATTTCAGTCATCTGATGGCGATCTTAACCGTATCCGTGCTAAAATAGAGCAGAAAATAAAGGTCATACAATTTTTTAGAACTGACGATGCATATCGTAGTAATTAACAGAGGAATATTAGAACAATGATGCAAGAAGCACTACAAGAGATCCAGCGTGGAACAGCTGAGATCATAGACAACGAACGTATAGAGAAACTTTTAAAAGCTTACTTTGAAGAGGGCAAGACTTACACTGTAAAAGCTGGGTTTGATCCTACCGCACCTGATTTACACTTGGGTCATACCGTCTTACTTCATAAGTTGGCGACGTTTCAGAAGTATGGAGCACGTATACAGTTCCTTATAGGTGATTTTACAGCGCAGATCGGTGATCCGACTGGAAAAAGTGAAACACGTAAGCAGTTAAGCCCTGAGCAGATTCAGATTAACGCTGAGAGTTATAAGACTCAGGTATTTAAGATCTTGGATCCTGAAAAGACAGATGTTGTTTTTAACGCTTCATGGTTAAATGATCTGGGGAGTGTCGGGATGCTTGAACTTACAACGACGTTCAATGTCGCACGTATGTTGGAGCGTGATGATTTTGAAAAACGTTACAAGTCTCAAACACCGATCTCTATCTCTGAGTTTATGTATCCACTTCTGCAGGGCTATGATTCTGTAGCACTTAAAAGTGACATAGAACTTGGTGGAACAGACCAGAAGTTCAACCTTTTGATGGGACGCCATCTACAACGTACTTATGAGGTGGGAAAAGAGCAGGCGGTTCTGATGATGCCGATTCTTGAAGGTCTTGATGGTGTTCAAAAGATGAGTAAAAGTCTGGGTAACTATATCGGGGTAGAAGATGTACCTAACGATATGTTTGGAAAAGTCCTTAGTGTCTCGGATGAGTTGATGTGGCGTTATTTTGAACTTTTGAGTGCTAAAACACTTAAAGAGATCGAAGCGATCAAAACTGGTGTTACTGAAGGAACCTTGCATCCTAAAAAGGTCAAAGAGTCATTAGCCCATGAGATAACAGCACGTTTCCATGGTGAAGAGGCAGCTGTCGCAGCACAGGCAGAATTTGACAAAGTTCACGCAAAAAGTCAGATTCCAACGGAAATGGACATATTTGAGCTTGATGGTCCAATCTGGATCGCCAAAGCTTTACAAGAATGTAACATTGAGCCTTCAACATCGCAAGCACGGCGTGATATTAAGCAAGGTGCTGTTAAAATAGACCAAGTAAAAGTGTCGGATGAACAGTTACAACTTGAAAGGGGCGAGTATGTCCTACAGGTTGGTAAACGTAAATTCGCACGAGCAAAGGTAAAATAATGGCATTCTCACCATTGAAAATTGGAAAATATACTATAGAAAAGCCTATCGTTCAAGGCGGTATGGGCGTAGGTATCAGCTGGGATCAACTTGCAGGTAATGTTTCAAAAGAGGGTGGTCTTGGTATTGTCTCTTGTGTGGGAACAGGGTATTATCAAGATAAAGCCTTTTCAAAAAAATTGGTTTCTGAACGTCCTCTGGATGCTGCGAATTTCTACTCAAGAGATGGGCTTAAAGCGATCTATGACAATGCACGTAAAGTCTGTGGGGATAAACCTTTAGGTGTCAACATACTTTACGCGATCAACGACTATGGCCGTGTGGTTCGTGATGCTTGTGAGATCGGTTTTGATATCATCATCACTGGGGCAGGTCTTCCAACTAATATGCCAGAGTTTACTGAGGGTTATCCAGATGTAGCACTTGTGCCGATTGTATCTTCTCCTAAAGCACTTAAGATCATCGCTAAGCGTTGGCAAAAGCGTTATAATCGTTTACCTGATGCAGTAATCCTAGAAGGACCAAAAAGTGGTGGTCATCAAGGCTTTACCTATGAACAGTGTGAAATGGAAGAGAACCAACTTGAAAACCTTGTAGAACCAGTGGTAGCTGAGGCTGCAAATTGGGGTGGCATGCCGGTTGTCGCTGCAGGTGGTGTTTGGGA
>JALWKG010000176.1 GCA_027081565.1 Helicobacteraceae bacterium | reverse complement strand
CTGAATCTCTAAATTCTTGAGTGTACTTACTCCCTTTTCCTGCCATCTCTTATCCTTCTTAATTCATGTAGAAATTCTACCATTTCTGTGTCCTATTAAGTGTAGCCAGATCAAAGTGTAGCTATAATTAATCTGCCAAATTCCCTCATATCTTCTATTCTTGGTATTGAAGATATCTTTCATATTGCTAACACTTTTTGTGTAAAAGATAAATCTCGTTTATTTAGTGTGCAAATTGTTCAAGAAGAAGAATCGATTGTAAATTTTCAATCTAATGTTCATCTAAACACAAACAATTTGGATTTAAAACAAAACTTTGATGTCATCATTGTGCCTCCAATTATTGGAGATGTGAGTGATATTAAGGTGTCTAAAACATTAAATGCATGGTTGCATCATATGTACTTGCAAGGAAGTTATATTTGCTCAGTCTGTGTTGGTGCTTATGTTCTAGCATCTGTTGGATTGTTGGATAATACAAAAGCAACAACGCATTGGATTATAGAACAAAATATTTTAGATAATTTTCCTCTTGTGCTTTTAGATGTTGATAAAATTGTTATAGAAGATAAAAATATTATAACGGCTGGTGGAGTGAGTGCTTATTTAGATTTATCTTTGTATTTAATACGAAAATACTTCTCAATTTCAGTTGCCTATGAATGTGCGAACTTTTTAGTTGTAGATGCAGGCAGAACTTCTCAAAAGCATTATAAAAATCTTGCTAATTTAAGTACAGCACTAGATCCAGAGCTAAAAGGACTTCTTACCTGGATAAAAATTAATATTGGGCAGCCCTTAACACTCACTGACTTGTCAAAGCGAATGCATGTAAGTGAACGTACTTTGATAAGAATTTTTAAAAAAAATCTAGGTATATTACCAACCAGATATTTACAAAACCTTAGGGTTCAAATAGCAAAAGAGTCACTTATCAACAGTGAAAAAAGCTTTGAACAAATTACTTTCAATGTAGGTTATGAAGATACAACCTCGTTTAGGCGTCTTTTTAAAAAAGCAACAGGATTGTCACCAGGAGAGTATAGAAATATATTTATGGTGAAGCCTTAGCTTTTAAAAAAAGTAAATGAACTCTCACTAAAATAAAAAAGCTAACCAACTTTATATCCTAACGTAAAAAGAATGGTAAGTGTCATCACATAATAAGTCTTGAAAAAGATGCTCTTGGTGATAACAACAACTCTTTTTTAACAATATATTAAAGGTAAGAAAGAACCAAGGAGTTCGTCATCATCTCTCACTAAAATATGCTAGACTTCCCTCATGGCAACACAACTTGAAAACCATTCCGAACTTTTGACACGCGAACCCAAAAAATTTGCCGTATTTATGCTTAATGATGACTACACAACGTGGGAATTCTGCGTTCGTATTATTAGCACCGTATTTTATAAAAATGTTCAAGAAGCAGACGCTATTACCCATGACATACATACCAAGGGTAGAGGCTTGTGCGGTGTTTACAACTATGAGATCGCGGAAACTAAGGCGTCTCTTGTGAAACAGCAGGCGCGCAAAGAGGGGTTTCCCATGTCCTGTTCACTTGAAGAGCAGTAAGCATATGTACTACCATCGTCTCGTCATCTCATACAAAGGCACCAACTACTTTGGTTGGCAAGACCTGGGCGCGCGTCAAGAGAAGCTTAGTGTTGAGGCAAGTCTCCACCATGTACTCAAAAAGATCTGTAAAGATCAGCCTTATAGCATGTCCGCTGCCAGTCGAACTGATGCAGGTGTCCATGCACAGGGGCAAGTAATAAAGATCACTATGAGTCTATTACTTGATTCTGGAAAACTTTTACTGGGTATGAACTCACTGCTCCCCGATGATATTCGTGTTTTAAAAAGTGAACTGTGTTCCTCAGAACTTAATGTAAATAAAGACAGTACAAGCAAAGAGTATCATTACTATTTTTGTACGGACATCATCCATAACCCAGCTCTTAATGATATTATGGCCCATATCCCCTCTAATGCTAAAGCCGGGACCCTTGACATAGAAGACATGCAGCAAGCCTGCAAATTGTTCGTTGGCGAACATGACTTTTATAGCTTTGCAAAACGAGATACAAACATGCACTCAACCTTTCGTAGTGTTCTGAGTTGTGAAATAGTGCAGGTGCAACCTTTAGCATTTGGTAATAATGTTTACTATATCAAGATCATTGGGAAAGGTTTTTTGAGGTATATGGTGCGATATATTGCCGGGGCGCTGTTTGCACTAGGTAGAAAACAGATCAGCCAGAATGACATTAGTGAAGCACTACTTCACCATAAAGAAGAAAAACTAAGCTCCAGAGCCAAGTCTCGTGGACTGCATTTGATTCAAGTTTCTTATTAGGCGTAACATATATAAAATCTCAAAAATACAATCACTCGAATACTGCTATACTTCCACTATATTAATGACCTCAGGATAAATAATGATAGACTCATATGAACTACTACTTTCAGATTACATCTCCAAAGAGGACTTTTTTAGATTTGGTCTTGAAAAGACCATTTACATCCCAGATGCTAAAGTGGAAGCAGAGTGGCAAGGCCTTAAAAAGAACATTTCAAACAACAAAACAGTGTTTATTCGTGGCTTCAAAAGCAGTACAGGGATGCACATGGCATCTGACTTTTACAGTAAGCTCTTTGAAAACAAGCAGGTAAAGAAAGATCCTTCCAACACACAAAACCCTGCTAAGATCATAGAAAAACTTACCGGTTACAAAAAAGCGAAAGACCTTAAAAACTATCAGTTGACCTCGATATTTGGCCGCAGCAGAAACATCCTGGCCTTCTGTGCCCCATGGAACATCGTCTACATTCCAAGTATCTTAGACCCACTGCTTTCAGCAGAAGCCAACACTGACTTAGCAAACGAATTTAAGAGACGCTTTCAGCAACACAGTTATGAGAAGTTTAAACCTTATATTGATGAGTTCAACCAGATTATCAGTAATCATCAGTTTCAAAAGTCTATGGATGAGTACTTTCAAAAACTGTTTGACGATGGCCACTTTAATAAAGATGAGATGATCGCTTTTGAAAACATTATTAGAGAAGATTTTAGACCAATAACAGTTTAAAAGTAGTGTAGTCTGTCATTCCTGTGGAGGCAGGAGTCCACGAGTATGAAAGACAGAAATATGTGAGAAGCGTAAACTGTTGGATCCCTGCCTTCGCAGGGATAACGTGATAATGTAGAATCTCAGCGATAATAAAATATTCTTGAATAATACGTTTTAGATACCCCAGAAACAGGAAATCATGAAGACCTTAACCATTAGAAACCTAACGTACCGATACCCCAGTTCTGAAACACCTATTTTTAATGCTCTTAATTTAGATATTGAAGAGGGGTGGAGTGTTGTTACTGGGGTTAATGGCTCGGGTAAAAGTACGCTTTTAAAACTGATCTCAAAAGAGCTTAACAGTGAAAAAGGGATGATCAATGGTAATGATCTGGTGGTCTATTGTGCTCAGAGTACGGAGTTTGCTCCTGAAGAGCTAGAAGAATTTATGTCGACTTATACTAAAGAGGCTTTTAAACTCAGAGACCTTTTAAGAGTGGATGATGCGTGGTTGGGTGCTTGGGATGTTTTGAGCCATGGTGAACGTAAACGCTTGCAACTCGCAGTGGCCCTTTCGGCTGAGAGTGATGTGTTGATGGTCGATGAACCTACCAACCACCTTGACCAAAAATCACAGGCTATCGTCATCGAAGCGCTTAAAAGTTATAAGGGTATTGGTATTTTAGTGAGTCACGACAGAACACTGCTCGATGAACTCTCACAACAGACGATCATGATCAAAGCAGGTGAAGTCTTAAAATACAGATCGAAGTTCTCTTTGGCACAAGAAGCATATGGACAGACCCTTTCTCATAAGAAAAAAGTACGCAGTGAACAAGAACATGAGCTTAAAAAGTTAGGCAAGCGTGTTCAGCTTGAAAGAGAGAAAGTCTCTCTCGCCAAACAGCGATTTTCTAAAAAAAATGTTGGCAGGTTTGACAGTGCCGAGAAAGAGAAGATCAACGGCGCTATTTTCACGGGCAAAGACAAAAAAGATGGGCAGATTCTACAGAGTTCTATGACCAAGCAACGTCAGTTAAGTGAAAAGATGGGTACGGTTGCAAAAGAGTATGCAACGGGTATCAGTTTTGAGGGAGAGGTCTCTAAACATCACTTTCCACTCTCAGTCGAAAAGTCCTGCATCACTCTTTTTGAGAGTACAGAACTCTGTTTTCCACGACTCTCCATAGATGTTGGTGACAAAGTCGGTATCAGTGGAGAAAATGGTGTGGGTAAAAGCAGTTTTATAAACTATTTTGTGGAGAAGGTAGACTTTCAACATGAGTACCTTTACATCCCACAAGAGATCACCGACAGTGAAGCGGAAAAACTTTTTGAAGATGTTGGTGACTTAAACAGTGAAGAGAAAGGTGAACTCTTTACTCTTGTTCAGCGCTTAGGCTCTGACGCAAAAGCACTGCTGCAAAGCAGTGTTCCAAGCCCTGGAGAGGTTAGAAAGCTCTTAATCGCTCGAGGACTCCTGCAACACCCTTCACTCATTATTTTGGATGAACCAACTAACCATATGGACTTGGACTCTATTGTCTCTCTGGAAGCTTCTTTACAAGCTTACAAAGGTGCTTTGGTCTTTATAACCCATGACAAGACTTTTTTAGAGAACATCAGTACAAAGCAGTGGATGTTTGAGAAAAGTGAAAAAGCGCGTTACAGTGTGCAAGAGGTCTTGTAATAGGTCTCACATATAAAAGTGGTAATAATTCAAATAAAGTTTCAATAAGAGAAGAGAATATGGAAAAAAGAGAACGTAAAATAGGTCTGCTTGGAGCTATTGCTATCGGTATTGGTGGTATGGTCGGTGGTGGTATCTTTGCTGTTTTAGGTGAGGCTGCTTCTATTGCCCATGGTGCTACAGCTATGGCTTTTGCTATCGCTGGGATCGTAGCGTTTTTAACAGCTTACTCCTACGCTAAACTCTCAGTTCATTTTCAGAGTCGTGGAGGAACTATTACCTTTATAGACAACGCTTTTGACCATGATCTTTTTGCAGGAAGTATGAATGTGATGTTGTGGCTCAGTTATTTGGTGACTATCTCGCTTTATGCAGTGGCATTTGGCTCTTATGCAGGTACTTTTTTTCCTGATAATCATACCGAACTGTTAAAACATACACTTATTAGTACGGCCATACTGATACCTGGTGTGATCAACCTTGTAAATGCTTCTGTCGTCTCCAAGTCTGAGACCTTATTAGTGGTGGTCAAACTGCTGATCTTGGTATTTGTTATTATAGTTGGGATGCCATATGTGGAGTTTGAACGTCTTTCACCTACCCATTGGGAAGCCCCTTTGGCTATAGTGACAGCAGGTATGGTGATCTTTGTCGCTTATGAAGGCTTTGAGCTTATCGCCAATGCTGCAGAAGATATTAAAAATCCTGAAAAAAATCTGCCACGTGCTTTTTTTGGTTCGGTCATCATCGTGATATTACTATATGTTTTGATTGCCATCATTACCATAGGGACGGTTGATGAGGCTACTTTGATGAAGGCTAAGGATTATGCTTTGGCTGTGGCGGTTAAGCCTGCTCTTGGTAGTGCTGGTTTTACCCTTGTGGCCGTTGCTGCGCTTCTTGCTACCTTCTCTGCGATTAATGCCACGATCTATGGAAATTCACGTCTTTCCTTTTCTCTAGGTATCGAAGGTGAACTGCCACTCTTGGACAAAAAAGATGCGATCAATCCTGTTTATGGTGTTGTCAGTACCATTGTATTTAGTCTTTTGATGGCCAACCTTATCGATCTGACCGAGATCGCTATTATCGGTAGTGCAAGCTTTTTGCTTATCTTCTCTGTGACCAACCTAAGTGCTGTTCGTTTACAAAAGCAGATAGGTGGAAAGATCTGGATGTTTATATTGGCTTTTGTCAGTTCTCTCTCTGCTCTGGTGACATTGATGGTACATACCTACAGCTCTAATCCAAATGCCGTGTATATCTTTGTCTCATTTATGTTCTTGTCACTTCTTTTTGAACTGGTATATGGTCAGTTGTATCGCAAGAAGTTCTCTACAAAAAGAAGATCAACATGGACTTTCTAAATAGTAGGGATTAGTTCAAAACAATGCTATTACGTCCCTGCTCTTTAGCTTGGTAGAGCGCTTGGTCAGCTCTTTGTATGATTGTGTTGATGGTGTCATTTTTATGGAAGAGGGTAACACCTATGGTGGCAGTTTGTGGGCTGACATTTTTGAATTTATGGTTTGCTATCTTCTTGCGCAGTTCATCTGAAAGTTTAAGTAAGGCTTTTTGGTCTATATCGAGATAGAGAATAATAAACTCTTCTCCACCCCACCTTACTGCTATATCATTAACACGTAGATGTTCGCGAAGCAAGGTGGCAATCTCGATCAGTACTTCATCTCCTACCTGATGACCATAGGTATCATTAATATCTTTAAAGTAGTCAAAGTCTATGAGTATTAGACCAAAAGGGCTCTCATAACGCTGAGAACGTTTCAGCTCTTTTTTGAGTAAAATATCAAGTTTACTGCGGTTATAAAGTCCCGTTAGTTTGTCTGTGTCTGCTAAAAGCTTTAGATGCTCTTGATGGACAAAAATGGTCTTATAAGAGTGTTCCAAAAGAAAAGCAGCTAAAAAACCAAAAGAGAAAGAGGAAAGCAGCCAAAAACAGTGCATAACAAAGTCTTCGAGTGGCAGGTCAAAATATGAAATAAATATAGAACAGGTAGTAATGACTATAAGGCTAGCACTTATAGTTGCAGGCCAAAGTCGTAATCCCGAAACCGTGAAAACCCAAAAAATGATAAGGTATATCTCCGTCAGGCGCATGGCAGGATGTTCCAAATGGGTTGTGACCAAAAGATTCCCGACCGTGGCAACAACAGGTGCTGTCATCAACAACAGTTGTGTCAGAAATGTAAACTGTTTTTTAAAGCTTAGTAAAAAAATTAGAAGAAGAAATGGCGGTAAAATATAGAGATGAAAAAGGGTGAGTTGGCTTAAGATCTCAGGTGGTGCTATAAGATGGTCTGTAGTAGCAGCAACAATATATAAAACAGCAGTCAATGCAGATATGGAACGTACCTGTAAAAGTTTAGACTTACGCATCCAACGTTCATACGACTTTTGTGTTTGTGTATCGTTAAAGTCAATAACTGGTGTAAGAGCGATGTCGTTTAAAAGTTTATCTTTCATATTCTAACCTGTGTCCTGAGTAATAGATGATATCGTAAAAAAATGAAGAAGTATTATGTAAAAATAAATTCTATTTCAAGATTAGACAAAATCTAGTATAATTCGCATAATAAAACTAAGGTAATAACTATGGCAACTTATATTTTTGGACACACTAGCCCCGACTCTGATTCTATTGTAGGTGCGATCTCTCTTTCGTATTTGAAAAACCAACTTGGTGAGGATTGTATATCTACTCGCCAAGGTGAGATCTCTGCAGAGACAGAGTTTATTTTAAAGACTTTTGGCGGTACTTCTCCAGAACTGAAGACCTCTGTAGCAGGTGAAAAAGTCTATATTATTGACTTTTCTGACTATGCGCAGGCACCTGCAGACATGAAAGAAGCAACACTCCTTGGTATCGTCGATCACCATAAATTAGGTGATATAACTACAGATACGCCACTAGAGTGCTGGATCAGACCTATAGGCTGTTCAAACACAGTAGTTTATGAGATGTTTAACTCTTATGGTGTTGAGATCCCTAAAGATATAGCAGGGATGATGATGTTGGCAATCCTTAGTGATACGGTCATCTTCAAGTCACCAACCTGTACCAAGGTAGATACTAAGGCAGTTAAAGAGCTTGCTAAGATCGCTGGTGTTGAAGACTATAAAGCCTTAGCGATGGAGATGTTCATCGTCAAATCAGCAACTGAAGGTGCCAGTGCAAGAGACCTTAACACCCGTGACTATAAGCCATTTGATATGAACGGCTCTAAAGTAGGTGTCAACCAGTTAGAGATGATCGACATCTCAGCACTCGACGCTAGAAAAGAGGAGATCTTTGAAGACATGAAAAAGATGAAAGAAGAGGAAGGTCTTCACACTATGATCGTTCTTTTGACAGACATCATGAAAGAGGGCTCTCAGATCTTAGTAGTGAGTGATGAACCATCGAAGATCGAGACGGGTCTTAACATCAAGCTAGAAAACAATGAAGCATGGCTTGAGGGTGTACTCAGCCGTAAAAAGCAGATCATTCCGTTTATCCAACCACAGTTTTAAATCTACATCTATTTCATATCGCCTCATATCTGTTCAGGTGTGAGTGCGTATCTTCAACTACTCAAGGAAACCCCATGCCAGAAAAAACATACATCAAAGGCAAAGACCTTGATCTAGAGACTACTATTGCTACCATGCATGAAAAGTTAAAACGGTGGGACATCCATGTGGAAGAAGCTTCTTGGCTTAATCCTGTTCCTTACGTCCATTCTTTGCATGTGCGTGATGAAAGTTGCGGTCTGATGTTCACCAATGGCAAGGGAACCACTAAAAAATCCTGTCTAGCAAGTGCTTTGGGTGAGTACTTTGAACGTTTAAGCTGTAACTACTTTTTTGCAGATTACTACTTGGGCGAAGAGATCAGCAGTGGTGATTTTGTTCATTATCCTAGTGAAAAGTGGTTTGAAGACGAAGAAGGTGATATGCCGGAAGGTCTTTTAAATGAAGAACTTTGGCCCTTTTATGACCCGGATGAGGACTTGGAGCCTGAAAATATCTTTGACTTTAATTCGGGGGCAGGGGAGCGTGGTGTTTGTGCACTCCCTTTTGTTTGTCAAAGTGATGGAGAGACAACGTACTTTCCTGTCAACATCATCGCTAATCTCTATGTGAGTAATGGTATGGCTGCCGGTAACACAGAAAATGAGGCAAGGGTACAGGCACTCTCTGAGATCTGTGAGCGTTATGCTAAAAACAAGATCATCTCCGAGATGATCACACTTCCTGAGATACCTGTAGAAGTGATCGCACGTTATCCTCACATAGAGACCTCTATCGAGAAGTTAAAAGAGCATGGCTATAACTTGCGTCTGTGTGATGCTTCGCTAGGCGGTGTCTTTCCTGTCATCTGTGTGACCTTGATGAACCCAAAAGAGGGAACAGTCTTAGCCTCATTTGGTGCACACCCTTCATTTGAAGTGGCCTTGGAACGTACTGTAACAGAGCTTCTTCAGGGACGTTCCATTAACCAAAACGATGACTTTACAGTACCTTCATTTATTCGTGCAGAGGTAGTGGACAACAACAACCTGGTAGAACACTTCATTAATTCTACCGGCTTGATCTCTTATGACTTTTTTATGAGTGAAAGTGACTATGAGTTTGTTGACTGGGACTATGACTCAAGTACCGGAAGTGAGTTTGAATACCTCTGTGAACTTATAGAGAACCAGGGCCATGAGATCTATATCATGGACTATGATCACTTGGATGTTTATGCTTGCCGTATTATCGTACCGGGGATGTCAGAGATCTATGAGGTAGAAGATCTGCAGTGGTCTAACAACAATGAAGGGGCACACTATCGAGCGTACCTACTCTCTTTAGACCAGATGGGGCCAGAGGGTTGGGAAAGTGTTTTGGAAAATATTGAAGAAGATGACCTCTTGGATGTGCATAAGATCGCTGAGTTCATAGGGGTCGCTCCTGATGCAGGAACTCGCTGGGCCACTCTTCAGGTGGGTACCTTAAAAGGGATGTTGCATCTTGCTATTCAAGAGTATGAAGAGGCGGTCATCTGGAACAACTGGACACTTCATATGGCAGACATCAGTGCCAGTGAACGTCAACACCATAACTGTTTGGCGGCACTGCTTGAGATCGTCATGGATGATGAGAAGGTCTTTAGCCAGTATAAAAAGAGTTTGGAACTGCTTTATGGTGAAGATACTGTGACAGAGTGTATCGCCTTGATCCAGGGTGACAAGCATTTTCAAGGTCTGCACTTTCCCGGCCTGACGTTAGAAGGGTTTGAAAAGCATACTGCACTCTTAGAAGGTTATAAAAAACTTCAAAAAGCCAAAGCAGCCCAGCTTAAAAAATAGAGAGTCCTGTCTTTGTAGTAAAAAGCTCCAAGGCCTTTGTTCCCACTAAAGAATTTCCCTGCTCATTGAGTGCAGGAGAGAAAACAGCAATACTCATCTTCCCTGGCACAACAGCCACAATGCCACCACCAACACCACTTTTACCCGGTAGACCCACACGAAAAGCAAAGTCACCCGAAGCATCATAATGGCCACAGGTCAACATCAGTGCATTGATACGTTTGGCCTGTGCAGCTGTAATCAATGTTTTGTGGGTGATAGGGTCGGTACCATCGTTGGCAAGGTAGAGCATAGAACGTGAGAGCTCATCTGTGTTCATCGTGACTGAACATTGGGCAAAATAGGTCTCTAAGACCTCTGTAATGTCATTTTCCAAGTTACCAAAACTTTTCATCAAACTGGCAGAGGCCATGTTCCTGAAACGGTGCTCCATCTCAGAGTCTGCGACAACCTTGTCTATGTGGATCTCCGGGTTGTCCGCAGTTTTTTGGATAAAGTCAAGAATGGTTTGCAGTGTATGCTCTTTATAGTGTGAGACCAGACTGTCAGCGACGACTATAGCACCAGCATTGATAAAAGGATTGCGAGGGATACCTGCTTCATACTCTAACTGTACCAAGGAGTTAAAAGGATCACCGGAAGGTTCACGCCAGACCCGTTTGTAGAGTGCTGCTTGATAATGCCTGAGCGCTAACGTATATCCATAGACCTTGGAGATACTCTGTATAGAGAATTTTTGTCTATTTACTCCTATGCTATGACACGTCCCATCATTACAGGTGACACTCATGGCAAAATCTTTAGGATTGGCACTGGCAAGGGCAGGAATGTAATCTGCTACCTTTCCTTGACCTAAAAGCGGGGTGATCTCCTCTTGTATCTGCTGTAGAATATGTTGAATATCTATGATGTGCCCTTTATGGTAGTCTCTAATCATTTTAGAGTAACCAACCTTGTATAATACTGCAAAAGGATTGATATGAATGATGATCACAAGGGCGTAAGCAATAATCCATTGCATGGTGTGAAGTTACAAGAGGTCTTAGAGACATTGGTGGAACATTATGGCTGGAGAGAGCTCTATAACTACGTTGAGATCCGCTGCTTTTATCTTGATCCAAGTATTAGCTCAAGTCTAAAATTTCTTCGAAAGACCCCTTGGGCACGTAAAAAAGTAGAAGATTTGTATGTAGATCTAAAAAGTTAGAGGGAACGATAAAGACTCTTTACATAGAGACATAATTTTTTGTTATCCAAAGCTATGTTATAATAGTCTTAATAGAGAAAATGCCAACCTTGCTGTGAAGCAAGCTCGGAAAGTTATGGGTCTCATGTAGATCGCCAGACTGCCTAATACTACAGCACAACTGACTTTACTGCATGTAGCCAGTAACTTCTGTATTTTCCTTTTAATGATTATCTTTAAACAATAGAACATGGAGGTTAAGATGTATAAATTATTTACTATTTTTCTACTACAAGCAACTCTTATCCTTTCTCTTCATGCACAAGAGAGCAAAGAGGTCAAAAGTGACCTGCTTCGTGCTATCCATCAAAGTGACTCAAATGAAGTCCGTGCTATAGCCAAATCACAAAAGTCAGTGATCAGCAGTGACCCTATACTTGAGAGTATGGTAAAAGCCTATTTCGCAGCAGAGAAACGGGCGTTGCAAGAGCTTAAGGAGAAGGCTAAACTTCAAAGAGAAGAGGACGCACTACAGTTGGAACAGGCTAAACTGGCCAAGATCTTGGAAGAACAGAAACTAGCTGAAGAGAAGCGTGCTAAGATTTTAGAGGTGTCTGAAATGGCAGCAAAAAAGCCAGAAAATGGCACTCCTGAAAATGCAACTGTTGCGGCGAAGAAAAAAGAGGTTAAAAAGAGTGTGATGCCTAAGCCTGTCAAACAGCCTAAAGTAACCAAAGCAGATCTTGCTAAGAGTAAACCAGCTCCTAAAAAAACTATAAAAACAGTACAAGAGATCACTAAGCATACTGCTAAACCTCATAAAATTAAAAAGAGTAAGATCCATATGAGTAAAGTAGATATTGCCGGTAAGTGGGTAGCTGATAAAAAAGAGAAAAACGTTACCTTTAAAGTCTATGACAACAACACTTTTGTGTTGGAAGAGCGTAATGATCGTGGTACCTTACTATTAGAGGGAACTTACGAGTATGAGGATGAACAGTTGATGTTAGAGATCCATAAGATCACATATAACGTCCGTAGTCGTGAAGCGGCTGTTCAGCGCATTTATCAGCTCAAGTCTGTCTCTTCTAAAAAGTTGATCCTTTTAGATGAAAAGGGTGAAGTCGCTTACTCTTTTAGACGTTAAGAGAGCGGTTTTAAACTCGAGATGCTAAAATCCTGATACATTTTCTTTTTAGGATATATTTTTGATAGCAAAAGTTAAAAAATACGCAACTACAAACTCTCTTGTACTCTTGGGCATCGGTCTTGGAATACTTTTTGGTATCTACCTCCCCGAACTTGCCTTACAGCAAAAAGTCATAGGTTCTGCCTTTATTGCATTTTTAAAGATGTTGGTAGTGCCCTTGGTCTTTGCCAGTATTTATACAGCTATTTTAGGATTAGGTTCGCTTGAACATCTAAAGACTATTGGTGGACGAACGATTGGTCTGTATGTTCTAACAACAGCATTAGCTGTTTTTCTCGCGATAGTAGCAATGAACATATTTTCTATCGGTGTTCCCGTCAGTAGCGAAGGTCTGGAGTTTGAGAAAGCGGCGACTATAGCGCCATTCTCTTTTCAAGCGATGATACTCAGCTTTATCCCTACCAATGTGTTTTCTTCCTTGGCTAACGGAAAAATGATGCAGATTATTGTCTTTGCTATTCTTTTTGGAGTTGCCTCGCTCTACCTTAAAAAGAGTGAACAAGAGTCTATGAACCAGTTCTTTACTGCCGTCAGTAATGTGATGTTAAAGATGGCGGAGTGGGTCATCTTGATGACACCTATAGGTGTGTTCAGTCTTATCTCTTATGTTATTGCAGAGCAGGGCGTTGATGTCATTTTAGGGCTTTGGTCATATATCTTAGTAGTTGTTGGTGTGATCTTGATCCATGGACTTGTCACTTTACCTGCCGTTTTGGCTTTCTTTGGTCGTGTCAACCCCTATACATATCTCTCTGACGTACGTGAAGCACCGATCATGGCATTTTCAACCGCTTCTTCCGCTGCGACACTTCCTGTTTCGATGCGTGTAGTTGAAGAGGTTGGAGAGGTCGATCCTAAAACAGCTTCTTTTGTCCTTCCTTTGGGTGCAACTGTCTCTATGGATGGAACAGCGGCTTACTTGACCATAGCTGTACTTTACATCGCAAACCTTGCTGGTGTTGATCTTAGTTTTGGAGACCAAGTGCTTTTAGGGGTTACTGTGGTTGCTCTGAGTGTTGGTGTCGCGGCGCTTCCTAGTGCTTCATTGGTGATGATGGTTGTGATCTTGAACCAGATCGGTCTTCCTGTAGAGTACATCGCGCTTATCGTTGCAGTAGATAGGATCTTGGACATGTGTCGTACCTCGCTTAATGTCACTTCTGACCTGGTTGTGACCAAGATCGTTGACCAGTACGAAAAGAAGCGTGCACGTACTTAATGCAAGCTATAGAGATACTTTATCAAAACAGCGACTTTGTTCTTGTAGACAAGCCTGCCGGTCTTAACTTTCACAGTGAAGAGGAGGCGGGACTGGTAGTCCTAGTCAAAGAACGCCTTTCTCTTGAAGAACTTTATCCCTTACACCGTTTAGACAAGATGACCTCAGGTCTGGTACTTTTTGGTAAAACCAAAGCCTCTGCGCAGATTTTTGGAAAGATGTTTGAAAATCACGAAGTTCAGAAGTTCTACTTGGCGGTCTCTTTGCGTAAACCAAAGAAGAAGCAAGGTTGGATCAAAGGTGACATGAAAAGTGGTCGCCGTGGCTCATGGATGTTTGCCAAGACCAATGATAATCCTGCCATCACACAGTTTCACTCCACAGCACTGCAAACAGGGGAGCGAGGGTTTTTAGTCAAACCTCACACCGGTAAGACCCATCAGATCCGTGTGGCACTCAAAAGCATAGGCGCACCCATAGCTGGTGATATACGTTATGCCCAGAGTGACGAAGCTAAAAAAGAGGACCGAGGCTACCTGCATGCCTATGCTTTAGAGTTTGAGTTTAAAGGTGAAACATACCACTTTGTTCAGCCGCCAAAAGAGGGTAAACGCTTTTTAAGTGACGTTTTTCATGATACACTATCACAACAGTGGCAGCGTCCATGGGAGCTGTTCAAAAAGTAGGTTCATATGAAAGCTATAGAAAAGATCTTAAACAAAAACGAATCCATCTTGGTTGCTGCTGATATCTCCAAGACATTTTATAACGGCATCATCTCTCTTTATGGCCTGGGTCTATTGCTTCTTTTTATAGGGTATGAGTATGAGATCGGCATCATCGGTGTTGTTTTGATTGTCCGTACTTTCTATGTGCATCTGCATGAGATAAGAGAGAAAAAACATTACCACTGCCTGCTCACACAAGAGCGACTTATCATCCATAAAGGTTTTAAGTCCAAAGAGATCTACCCTATACCCCTCAGTGAGATCAGAACTATCTACATCAAGCCCATTAGTGAACGTTTTAAAGAAGTAGTTGACGTAGGTACCTTAGAGGTTCTTACGACCTCAGGGGGTCGCTACGTCATCAACAACATCAAACACCCTTATGTCTACCACAGAGCGATCATTGGTGATATTGTGGATGCTACACGCTATGAAGATAAAAAGAGAAGGTAAGTCTCTATTTCTTAGCCGTTATACAGAGAAGATGATTAAGTTTGAATTCAAACTAAAATAAGTATACTCCTTCCATGAGACCTGAATCAAACTTAGGCGGTCTTTTGGGCAAATCCTCAAGACTCCTTTCCAACCATTTTAACAGTGACCTGACATCATTGGGTCTTACAGTAGAACAGTGGACACTCTTGGCTGTTCTGTGGGATAAAGATTCCCAAAAGCAAAAAGAACTTCAGGCTGCTTTACTTAAAGACAAGGCCACCATTAACTCTCTTGTAGGGTACTTGCTTAAAAATGGATTTGTGAGTAAAGAGAGAGACCACATAGACAGACGCAGCTTTATCATCACTTTGACCCCAAAAGGTAAAAAGATGCAGGCACAGACCATACCTTTGGCAATGCGCAATATAGGCCTTGCAACAGAAGGTATTACACCAGAGAACTTGGAAGTAACCGTGAAGGTACTTACTCAAATCATAAATAACCTGACAAAGGAAAAATAGTGAAAAACATTTTAATCATCGTAGCCCACCCCAAAGAGGAGAGCTTTTCATTTGCTATGGCAAACACTTATAAAGAAAATGCAGAGCGTAAAGGCAACAGTGTTGAGATGCTGGACCTCTACAGAGACTCACATCAGCAGGCTTTTTTTACCTATGAAGATGCCAACACACTTACTGCTGACGATGCGATGATGTATTATCAGGAGAAGGTCACTAAAGCAGATGAGATCGTTTTTGTCTTTCCTTACTGGTGGGGCAGTTTTCCTGCTATCTTAAAGAACTTTTTTGACTGGAACCTCTCCCGAGGTTTTGCTTTTGAGTATGTAAACTCCCGTCCAAAAGGTCTCTTGAGTGACAAAACTGTTAAGGTTTTCACAACGACGGGTGCGCCAAAGTTTGTCTACGCCATTACAGGTGCAAACAGAAGACTGAAAAACATGATGAAAGAGCAGATCGTAGCATTTTGCGGTATGAAACTGGAGGGTTTCTACATATACGGTGGTGTAGATACTTCAGCTAAAAACACAGACAAGATCCTCGAAGAGATCAAAGCACTCTAAAAGGCAGACCCTATGAGATATCTCATTGTTCTTTAATCGTTACTAATCTTTTTTGGAGTGTGGTTATCTCTTCTTTGGTCGCTTTCCAACGTCCATAGTCTCCCCTATAGGTTGTAAAGAGTTCTCCATTGTCTTGCCTGTTCAAAAAAAGGATCCATGTGGATCCAACCTTAGGCATTGTATCCTTCTCAAACTTCCACCCTTCAGAGGCAATACAAGCTGATCCATCTTGAAATTCATAATGTATTTTTATCTGTTTGCGAAGTGTTCTGTTTTTCAAAATTTGTATGACTTCATAGGTTGCAATGACCCCATCAAAATAATCCACTTTTACAGTGCTCTTCTTTTTGTAACTTATAAATCTGCCAACAACGATCCATTCTGATCTTAAGGCTTGATCTATAGTTGGGGCAGGCATAGGCTTCGCGTAGGTGTTAATGGGGATGATTAAGAGAGTGGCGAGGGACAGTAGCAGTAAACTTTTTTTGAAAAGCATATGTCACACTCCTAAGAAATAAACAGAGGTCTCTTTTTACTTCAACACGCTTTGTTATTTATATGAAATAATTATAGACCGGTTGTGTTAACAAAAAGATAAACATGAGGTTAAAGACAAATATACCTATGACAGCAGCCCTGCCAACAGTTAAAAAAGGTAATACCTTCACTCTATTTTGGTATGCCTACAACATTTTTTCTAAAAATTGTTTTATATAAAATAGCTTCATTAAAGGTTGAATTGCTTAAGTCGTTCTCGTCAAATATTGCAGAACCTAAGGCTGAGTCGTTAAAATTACATTTTTCTATTTCGGCCTGCGTAAAATCCCCTTTCCAAATCCTTGCCTCAGTGAAATCAACA
>JALWKG010000175.1 GCA_027081565.1 Helicobacteraceae bacterium | reverse complement strand
GCTAAAGGATTTACGTTAAACGTTGACACTCTAAGTGTAAAGCAGTTGTCTATAAGAGACTCCGGTATGATGGATGGTTTTAACCATAAGATCAAGATCGAGGTGAAAAAAGATGACAACTTGGTGCAGAAGATCCAGGTCTCACCTTTGGCACTGATGCAAAACATCAATATTGATGCAGATCTAAGGTTTAAAGAGAAGTTTTATGCATATCTTAAAGCGCATAGCGGAAACTTGGCGATGGCAGACAGCTTTGCCAAAAAAGATCAAGGTGATGTACGTTTTGAGATCCTTGTGAAAGATGGAAAGATCACTGTTAATGGGATAGCACTCTAAGGCGGGTATCTTCAGGTCTCACTCTTGTGCTATAATCCTTTCAAAAAAGTAGCAAATTGAGATCTTTTTTATTACTACTGTTGCCACTATGGGTGGTAGCTTCTACTCTTCACCTCTCTACCTCCTCAAACCCTTCACGGATTAACCCTATTTTGGCAACAGACAGTGGAAGTTCAGAGATCGCTAACTACATTTTTAATGGTTTGGTAAAGTATGACAAAGATGCTCAAAACATTATTGGTGATCTGGCAGAGAAGTTTTACTTTGAAGACAATGTCACCTTGGTGTTTGAACTGCGCAGAGATGTCAAGTGGCAAGATGGTGTTGTTTTTAAAGCACAAGATGTCCTCTTTACCTATGAACTTATCAACGCGCCTCAGGTGGTCTCTCCCTATACCTCGACATTTCGTATGGTGAAGTCTGTTGAGGTAGTGGATGACTATACCCTGAAGATAGTTTATAAAGCGCCTTACTTTAAAGCTTTAGAGTTGTGGATGAGCGGTATTTTGCCTCAGCATCTTCTTAAAGATGAAAAAAATATTATGAGTTCGAAGTTCAACACCCATCCCGTAGGTACTGGACCCTACCGTCTGACAAAACTGGAATTTTCTAAAAACATCGAACTGAGTGCAAATGATGACTATTTTGAACATCGCCCCAAGATCGATAAGATCATTTACCATGTTATCCCTGATCCCAATACCCGCTTTTTGATGTTAAAAACACAAAAGATCGACATAGGCTCTTTAGAGGCAATGCAGATAGAGCGACAAGTCCAACCGAGTTTTTTTAAAAACTATAAAGTGATCGAGGAGATTGCACATGCCTACACCTACTTGGGGTTGAACCTTAGAAGAGCAAAGTTTAAAGATCCAAGAGTCAGAGAGGCACTCTCCTTGGCAATAGACAGAAAAGAGTTGGTGGACATCTTGTTTATGGGGCATGGACAGGTCTGCAGTGGTCCTTTTCTTCCGGGAGGCCCTTCGTTTAACCGTAGTGTGACGGCACCGGTACAAAATATAAAAAAAGCCAAATCACTGCTAAAGGCTGCAGGCTATGACAAAGCCCATCCTTTTAGTTTTGAGATCGCTACTTCCAACTCGAGTTCAATTCGTCCTTATGCTGCACAGATCTTGCAACATCAACTTGCGAAGGTCGGTGTAGAAGTGAAACTTCGAGTGATGGAGTGGCAGGCTTTTTTAAACATGGTGGTCTTTCCAAGGGAGTTTGACACTGTACTGCTGGGCTGGTCACTCTCTCTTTCTCCTGATCCCTACTTGTTATGGCATAGCGACAGTGACAAACCAGGTGGTTTTAACTTTATTGGCTATCACAATAAAAAGGTTGACAAAATGATAGAGAAGATGCAAGGAACTATAGAGAGAGAAAAACTGGCTAAAGTACAACAGCATATCTTTGCTGAGATCGTGGCAGACAACCCATACCTGTTTCTCTTTATCCCAAATTCTATTCAGGTGGTTGATAAAAAGATACAGCATATAGAACCAACACTTAATGGTATTTGGCATAACTACATCGAGTGGGAAATACAAGAGTAACTACAAAAGAGAAAAAAGGAAGACATTGACCATATTATTTGACCTGGACGGAACGCTTATAGATTCTACGGAAGCTATTTTAGAGAGTTTTCACAACTCATTTGACGTTCATAACTATCCACATGCTGAAGATGAAGCGATTAAGGCATTGATTGGACACCCTTTAGATGTGATGTATCGTGAGTTAGGTGTTTTAGAAAGTGAAGTGTGGGACTTTGTCGCAACTTACAAAGAACATTACAGGGTCATCTCCACACAAAAGACTGTTCTGCTTGAGGGTGCAAGAGAAGCGGTAGAGACAGCGTCACAATTTGCCCGTTTGGGTATCGTCACGACTAAGACAGGAAAGTACTCACGTGTATTAATGGAACACTTCGAATTGATGGACTACTTTGAAGTATTGATAGGTCGTGAAGATGTGGAACATCCCAAACCCCATGCTGAGCCTATCAACAAAGCAGTAGCGCAGATGCAGGTCTCAAAATCTACATGCTGGATCATAGGCGACACCCGTCTGGATCTGGGATCGGCAAAAAATGCGGGGATAGGGAGTATAGGTGTTTTAACTGGCTACGATAATGCTGAACAATTAAAAACATTAACTGACATTATAGATACCGATGCTCTCAGTGCAGTGAGACGCCTCAAAAATATGGTAGAAAAGTCACGTTAAAAGCACCCTTTTTTCAATCCTAAAAGAGTGAAGCTTCATTTAAGAGCAACTTGTTTAAAATACAACATATTCAGAATTCTGTTAAAACAGAAGGTTAATTAAGGAGACTTTATGCTCGAAATTAGATGGCATAGCCGTGCCGGTCAAGGTGCAGTTACAGGTGCTAAAGGTTTAGCAGATGTAATTTCTACGACTGGAAAAGATGTTCAGGCGTTTGCATTTTATGGTTCAGCAAAACGTGGTGCAGCAATGACTGCCTACAACCGTGTTGATGATCAGCCGATCATGAACCATGAAAAGTATATGGAACCAGATTTTGTATTTGTTATTGACCCGGCACTTGTTTATACTACAGATGTCACGATCAATGCAAAAGAGAATACAGTTTTCATTATTACAACACACCTGTCAACTGAGGAACTTGTAGCTTCTCAGCCTAAGCTGGAGGGTAAGACTGTTTACACTGTAGACTGTATTAAGATCGCGCAGGAGACCATTGGTCGTGCAATCCCAAATACACCGATGCTTGGTGCATTTATGAAGATCTCTGAGATGTACGAGATAGAGTTTTTTAAAGAGAACATGAAGCGTATTCTTGGAAAATTACCACAAAAAATTATCGATGCAAACATGTTGGCGATCCAACGTGCATACGATGAAGTAAAATAAGGAGCCACAGATGCAAAATAACGGATGGGATGAATTCGAAATCGGTGCAATGCTCCGCTCGTTTGATGGGGAAGTAAAAGATATCGCTACGACACTTCAAGAAGATCGTAATTATTCAAGTAACAACTCATTTACAGCGAGTGTTGCTGACTGGCGTATTGAAAAGCCTGTATTCAACAAAGACTTCTGTATTGATTGTCAATTTTGTTGGATCTACTGTCCAGATATCTCTATCATCTCTCGTGATAAAAAGATGATTGGTATCGATATGGATCACTGTAAAGGGTGTGGAATCTGTGTTGAGGTTTGTCCTACAAACCCTAAATCACTTCTAATGTTCCCAGAACAAGCAGATGAAGAGGCAGAACTTGCAGGTTGGCCTGAGAAAGATAAAGAGGAAAAATAATGGCATTTGATAAAATGGAATTACGTGAGACAGAAGTTTGGGACGGTAACTTTGCCGCTGCTCAAGCACTACGTCAAGCACAGGTAGATGTTGTTGCTGCGTACCCGATTACGCCATCAACACCTATTGTTGAAGGTTATGCAAAATTTCTAGCTGACGGTTATGTCGAAGGCGAATTTGTAATGGTTGAGTCAGAACATGCTGCGATGTCAGGATGTATTGGTGCTGCTGCTGCCGGTGGACGTGTTGCAACAGCAACTTCGTCTCAAGGTTTTGCACTTATGGTTGAGACACTTTATCAGGCATCTGGTATGCGTCTTCCTATCGTTCTTAACGTGGTAAACCGTGCACTTGCTGCACCACTAAACGTTAATGGCGACCACTCAGACATGTACTTAGGTCGTGACTCTGGTTGGATCCAACTTGACGCCTACTCTCCACAAGAAGCGTATGACCTTAACTTCATCGCTTTCAAAGTAAGTGAAGACCATGATGTGCGTTTACCAGCAATGGTACACCAAGATGGTTTTATGACGTCTCACACAGCACAAGGTGTTAAGACAATTGATGATGATACAGCATATGGTTTTATTGGTGATTTTAAACCAATGAACGACATGCTTGACTTCGATCATCCGGTAACACACGGTGTTCAGACGGAAGAAGATTGGCACTTTGAGCACAAAGCACGTCAACACAATGACTTGATGACTAAGGTTATGCCTA
>JALWKG010000174.1 GCA_027081565.1 Helicobacteraceae bacterium | reverse complement strand
GAGTGATATCGATGTGGCTAAAGAGGAGTGTGAAGACACCTCTTGGTACCCAGGAAAGTATCTCTTCTCTATCTTCTCTTCAAGAGATGAAGCGTGTGAAGAACAGAGCTTTTTAGACCGTAAAAAATCCGAATTGGCTGAGATAAAAGCAAGCTTTGGTATTACAACCTACAGCTTTAAAAAGGCGTGGTTAGCACAGATAGACCATGCTATTAATGAGTATATCAAGACCAGTTCACGTATGAGTCAAGGGTTTATGGATGTCAACGGTGACACCTATACACAACTCCAAGAGTGGATCAACTGTTATGGAACCTCATTTACAGACCCAACTACACTAGGGGCTCAAGCTGTAGAGGGAAGTTGCAAGGTCTCTAACAAAATCAAGTCTGAACTCTCATTTTTGGATGATGTTAAAGATGAAGCAGACTTTACCATTCTTTCTGGTCTTAAGAGCGAGGTCAACACACTTTCTGATACACTCGGAAACGAGATCATCAGTCTGATCGGCGTTGCTGCCCTGGAAATTATCACGGTTAAAGAGCAGTCTGTCAGCCACGACTCACTTAATGATCAGTTTGGTATAGATGAAAGCGACAAGCACCTCTTGCTGATCTCAGACATGGCAGAACGTGTAGAAGCAGAGATGGCACTGGAAAATGGTGCACTAGACCCTGAGAACTTCTCAGTACTTTACAATGCTGTAGTGCTTAGTAAACTCTCTCTACTCTCTACAGACCAACTCAACCTTCTGATCACACGTGCAGGTGTAGCATCGAGTTATCAATACCCTCAAGATGGAAAATTCAACATCTTGTTCAACACCATTAAGACCATCGATGGTAATCATCAATGGATGCATCAAGCACCTCCGTATCCACGCTTTGATGGGTTCTCTGATACTACTAATCATTTTTACGGATACGAAAACAATGTGACACATGGTCTCAAGCTCTTTGAAAGTTCTCAGCTACGATTTAACGTCTTTGACAAGATCTTCAAAGGTCCCCTTGCCTTGGGTCTGGAGACTCCGGACATCATCAATATGGATGAGATCTTGTCGAGTGACTACCCTTATGTCTCTTGTGCTAAAAACCCATTCCCTAATGGTGTAGATGACCACTTTTGTAATGCTACAACCCTACCAGGCGGTGGTGATGACAACAGTACGGTCACTCCACCTACAGATACAGATACAGATACAGATACAAGTTACTGGGAAAAATTTATAAACTATTTAACCCAACTTGTTATGGATTATTTCTACCAGATCATTGGTGCTGAAAATATCATTTCTACGACAGAAAACAACACTTCTGTAGAGATCATTACAACCGTCCCACATGACGGTATCACATTTTAGGAGTTCTGATGAAATACTTACTCACACTGGCCGCACTCCTTTTTATAGGTTGTGGTGATACACAAGAGACACCACAGGCAGCAGCCTCATCTTCCGCTACAGAGATGGTTGTCAACAAAAGTTATACGGTCTACCCTGGTGACCATGTAGACAAAATGTCTGCAGACACCCAACTCAAAATCACTAAAAGTATCGAAGGTGAAACCACAACTGTTATTCTGCTCGAAGGTTCTGCGAAACTGACCAGAGCACAATAAGCCAAGAGCACACACTGTGCTCTTTTTTCCATAAACACCCCAAACTTTAGCAATCCCGACTTCTCCTCATCCCTGTTTACCCATTGCTACTATAATATTTACAATATAAAAGATAAAAGGTTTGAACTATGGAAGTTAAAAAATGTGAAACACTTCAAGAGGTACGCGACGAAATCGATGCATTAGATGACAAGATCGTTGAGTTGATCGGTGCACGTAACGCTTACATCAAACAAGCAGCCAAATTTAAAAATACAACGGAAGAGGTCAAGGCCCCTGAACGTATCAATGAGATCATTGCCAAGGTACGCCATAAGGCCTTGACCATGGGTATGTCTGCCAACTTGTTAGAAGAGATCTATACTATTATGATCGATGAGATGGTTGAGAGTGAAATTGCGGAGTTTAGAAACTCCAGTGTATTTTAGACCTTCACACTACTAAAAGTATTTTCAGTAGTTATCGTGGGACGGTTTTATCTCGTCCCATATCTTTTGCCCCATAAAGTGCCTTGTCTGCACGATCGATCAAGACCATAACATCACTGTCATCTTGTCTTAGCTCTGTCACACCAATACTAACAGTAAAGTAGATAGGTGAGCTGTCTGTTTTGACATGAATATTTTTCACTGCAAAACGGATCTTTTCTGCTACTTTCATAGCATCTATACTTCTCGTCTCTGGCAAGATCACACAAAATTCATCTCCACCCCAACGACTGAAGACATCACCCTCTCTTAAGAGTCCAGAAACCTCTTTAGAAAACATTTTTAAAACTAAGTCTCCAAAAAAGTGTCCATGTTTGTCATTGATCTCTTTAAAGTGGTCCAGGTCTATTGTGATCAAAGAGAGTGCTTTGTTGTAACGTTTGGCATTGGCAAAGTCACGTTTAAACTCTATGTCAAAGACACGTCGGTTCATGATGCCGGTCAAGTCATCTAGGCTCGCCAATTCTAAAAGCCGCTCTTTAACCTCTTCGTCATGTTTGATCCACTTAATGATCGCAGCAACTACAAAACCAAAACCTACCAGACGAAACAGGTCTTCAAACACATAGACTTTTTCCAGAGGGTAAACATGGATCGCTTCGACTGTCCTAATAAAAAGAGAGACATAGGCAAAACTGAAACCTGCTGAGAGGTAAAAATAGACCTCTTTAATAGAGACGATCTTCTGCACAACAAAGAGTGATATCAACATGATCAGGGACATACTTCCATAGACAGAGAGTCCAAAGATGTTTACCTCTTTATGCATAGAGATAAAATTGGCTTCCAGGAGAAGATAGATGGTCGATGAGATCAAAATAAATAGGGGATACCAATACTTCTTCAAAACAATCCTTTCTCTGTTGCATTAATTCTATGATGACTCCATTATAAACACTATTTATTAAGAGGACTCTTATCTATAAATATTTTTTATAAGTTATCACTGAAAAATGTTGGTATACGCTCTTCTAACCAGTAACTCGGACGGTAGATCGTACCCCCAAGAAAACCGACATGCCCACCATGAGTACTGAGTTCTACCTCTATATGTTTGGGCAATCTCTTCAGATCCGGAAGTACTGTTGGTGGCATAAAAGGATCATCTTTTGCATGTATAATAAGTGCTGGTTTTGTGATACGTCCTATATATTGTGAAGCGCTTGAACGCCTGTAATAATCCTCAGCACCCTTAAACCCATGTACAGGACCCGTAAAAAGTTCATCATACTCCCAAAAACTTTTTAGTGTGGGAATGATCTCTTTTTTTAGTCCAATGATCTGCTCATAATCATGATGTTCAAACTTTTCCAACAACCTTTTTTTGAGACTCTTCATCAAAATGCTTTGATAGAACTTTGATGCCCCTTGGTTGATATGGTCTGCTGTAAGTTCCAATCGTAAGGGGGCTGAGACACTGACCGCTGCAAAGAGTGGTGAGTCGTCACCATATTCTCCCTGAAGTTTCATCAACATATTACCACCGAGAGAGTAGCCAACTGCAGCTATAGGTCGTTCAGGGTAACTGCTTTTGATGTGGTTCATAAAGAACCGAGCATCACCTGTCTCTCCACTATGGTACGCCCGTGCCAAACGGTTCTGCTCACCAAAACAGCCTCGAAAGTGCATGACTACAGAGTTAAAACCCGCGCGATCAAGTGCGCGCATCTGTCTAAAGGCATAAGGAGAGTATACGGAACCTTCCAGTCCATGAAAGATCACAATAATAGGTCGTGTGTCAAGACTCGGAAGTCTCCACCATGCGAGGTCCAAAAAGTCACCATCTTCAAGCTCAAGACGCTCATGTTTGTACTGCACCTTCTCATTTTTATTTAAAAGTGTTGGCAGTATGGTCTGAAAATGGGGGTTGGAAAACCCCATCATCGCTTGAAAGCCCTGACTCATCGCTGTTCATCCACAAACCGTCTGTAATGACCCTCTTTTAGCATCAACTCTTGTGGTCTGCCTGACTCCACTATATGACCATCATTTAATACATAGATATAGTCTGCGTGTTCCACACTGCTGAGGCGGTGTGCGATGATCAAGATACTTTTGCTTACCAGGAAGTCTGCTAACGAGGTAAAGAGGTTTTTCTCTGTGTGCACATCCAACGCAGAGGTGGACTCGTCCAGGATCACCAGGTTAGGACGGTGCACTAACATTCTTGCAATAGCAAGACGTTGACGTTCGCCTCCTGAAAGCCGTACACCTTCTTTTCCGATCATGGTGTCAAGACCCTTATCCAACTTCTCTAAAAC
Organism: Helicobacteraceae bacterium; assembly: GCA_027081565.1. Classification (GTDB taxonomy): domain Bacteria; phylum Campylobacterota; class Campylobacteria; order Campylobacterales; family Sulfurimonadaceae; genus Sulfonitrofixus. Next base: position 2 of record JALWKG010000174.1, on the reverse strand, counting down.
CC
>JALWKG010000173.1 GCA_027081565.1 Helicobacteraceae bacterium | reverse complement strand
AAGGAGAAGAGAGAGTAGGTGAAAGCTGGAAGATCAAGGGTCTTTGTGTTAGGGCTTTTGTAGTTTGGGAATCTTCTTCTTTATTACTGTTACAGCCGGCTATAAACAGCAATAGAAGAAAAGAAATGATTACTTTGATCATAAAACTTTCCTTGTTAGAATCTTATTGTCTTATCTTAGTATAGTCTAGTCATTGTAAAAAAGTGTTAAAGTGCTATCTATATTATAGAGATCTCTACAATCTATTTTCAAAAGAGGGGATTGTGTCTTGTCAAGATACCAAAATAAGAGGTAATATCTTTTTTTCAGTATAAGATGGAAATCCCTTGTTATTAGTAAGTTTTAGGGAACAAATGAAGGGATTGGTGTTGAACTGTCACTACCTAAGTCAAAACTAAATGGTTGGGTTGGTGCACTTTGGTCTTGAATGGTTTGCTCCTGGAAGAGATACTCAGGTATATTTGAGGTGGCATCAAGTGTAAAGGGGTTGATGAAGTCAGGTGCTGTGTCGATCAAAAAGTCATCATATAAAAATGAAGGAACCACTTCTGTTGTTTGTGCTTGTATAGCCAGGGTATAAGCTTCTTGCTCTTTTTCTTCTGCCTCTTTGATGATCTGTTCTTCTAAGAGATAACTATTTCTACTGCTTAATGTTTGGAATTTTTTGTGATCGAGGGGGTGGCGCTCTACAAGCATACCAACAAGTACAGGTGCAAAATCACCCATTCTAATATTATATATTTTCCAGTGGTTATTTTTGTAAACGATCATCTTTCCTGTGGGTACAATAAATGTTCCCTGGTTAGTCCAGACAATGATCTCCCCTTGAATACATCCTATATGTTCTTCACTTTTTGTGACGTAAGCCATAAACTGCGTACCGCGTACTCCAATTGTAGCTGCACGTGTTTTGATCTTAAACTTTTGAGGGGCGACCTTGCCTATTTTTCCAGTGACTGTCTTAAAAAATCCTCTGGTCATCTTCATTAATACTTCGGCATTACCATCGTCTTTGTAGACCTCAAAAAAGTATTCACTTTCCGGACCGATGGTCACAACGGTATCATCGTTTAAAATGACTTGGACTTTTGAACGTGTAGCCGTGGTAATTCGATCTTTTTGTTGGATTTTTGTCCCTTTTAGAATATCACTTATCTTGTTTTTACGTTGTAATTGGGCGTGACCAGAGAGTGCAGTCACTTCCCCAATGTTGGCTAAGAGCATTGTGGTTAAAGTGATCCATAAAAGTAAGATTTTCATCTTCTGCTCCTAATAGTTGTATATCAGACCAAGTATGGCCTCATGTTTGGTGTATTCTGCCAGATAATAGTTACTGTTGTTGATCATGTAACGGTACTGAGCACTGAGTTGAAGATGGGTATAAATATCTTTTTCGAGTTTTATTTTTATATCATGATTGTTGTCTGTACGCTTGATTGTAGTGTACGGTGCAAAATTGGCATAGCGGTACTGGTAATTAAGACGAAGGTCTACAATGTTATTAAAACTGTATAGACCACCCACTTGAGCGTAGTAAAGTGTTTTATTGGTAAAAGCTATGGGAACACTGTTTTGTGCCATATAGTTTTCATAACGCCCACGCAAGTAGGCCATATTTTTACTCTCAATCCAGATAAGAGCACTCTCTGCTCTGCTAATATCATCATCACGCAGTCTGTCTTGACTCTGGATATAACGCCGCATACTATAGGAGGCAGTAACATTAAAGATAAAGTTATTGGAGAGGCTGAGATTGAGTGTGGGTCTGATACCACTCTCTTGTAGTAGGTCTCGGTCTAAATAGTCTAAACGCTTGTAAAAGAGCGGGACATAAAGTGAATACCCCCGTCCGTAATAACCACCACCCACTGAGATGTGACCATAGAGCACATCAAAAGTATGTGCGGAGAAGTTGTTTTGATAGTAGATGTTAGCATCACTTCTAAAGTACCAACCCCCTTGAGTACTAAGATCATGCATATAACTACCGTCAGCCTTGACACGAGTAAAGAGTGTCGAAGATCGTGGCTCTATGCCAATAGGAAGGTTGTCGGTTAAAGGGCTGATATTGATATTACTGTCATAACCGAGTTCAAGTGTCGTTCTGGCTCTAAAGTTACTGAGTTCTTTTCTATTTTGTTTAAGCGTGGCTAAAGAGGTACGCTGCTGTGGTGTTAACTGGTTGTCATCAAGCTCTATGAGTACAGCATTTGCCTGTTTTCTCATCTTCATATTGTTATAGAGCGAGGCGAGTTTAAGTCGGGCAGGGGCATTGTCCTTGTCTTCGATAAGTGCACGCTCGTAAGATGCTTGGGCGCGATTGGTATTACCTTCTGCTTCGTAACACTCACCTAAGTCGACAGCAGGAAGTGCTGTGTCGCAACTCCCAAACAGGGAGTGTTGCATGATGATACTGAGATAGAGTAGATGCTTAAGGAACATAGTAGGCATGAATTGTACCATTAGTATCTGCTGCAAAGTTTATACTCAGGTCTTGTGCTTCATAGGCAGTATATCCTGCTGAGGTGATATCATATGGCAGTAACTGGTATTGATTAATTGTTATAGATGAATATTGAAGTGGAGAAAAATAGACAATACCCAAATCTTTAAGCACTGCAAATGAGCGATCTGGTGCAAAAGCGTTGCGTCTTAACTGTGAAGTGTATGATGGTGTAGCAAGAGTACCTACCTGAGAGCCAAGATAGGTGTCAATATAGCTCAAACCACGAATACCTGCAGCAACCATAGAGACATTGACAGCATTTCCATTGTCAAAATAACTAATGATGTTGTGTGTTGTACCCAATATACCGGGTGTTAATGGTGCCTGTAGATTTCCATTGAGATCAAAGTGTTGCAGGTTCTTGTTGTAATCACTGACGAAGAGTGTCCCTGCATTATCGACAATGTCAAATGCTGTACCATTAGTGTCAGCAGAAAAAAGTACATTGATGTCTGATTCAAAACTAATATTAAGATCATAAATACCAAGTGTTGTTGCTGCGAGATAGAGGTGGGTGTTGCTTGCATCAAGACCATATACCGGTACAGAGTGGTTGTCTGTGTCAACTGTTTTGTAGCTGTTGATGATGCTAGGGTTACTTGTGTCATTAATATCAACAATAAAGGCACCTTCAGATGTCGCTAAATAGGCTCTATCAGTGCTTGCATTGAGTTCCATGTCATAAACGATGCCAACTTCAGAAAGTGATAACCCTGCTGTATAGGTGAAGGTAGAGCGTGAGAAATTTGTATCGTTGAGATCAAAAGATATGATCTTAAGACCATCTTCTGTACCTAAAAAGAGTTCAGTTATGGTGTCACCACCTGAAACTATTGGGCTTAAGGCAAAAATAGTATTGACCTTAGTGTTTGTAGAAAAGGTTTGGGTCGTTTCACTATATGTGGCGATAGGCTTTGCGTTGCTCAGTGATGTTACCGTAAAGTTAAAGTCTTCGAGAACAGGACCATTATATGGATTACTGGAGAGATCAGTGATACTGCTGGTGTTGAGTTCTACAAAGTACTGCTTATTAAACGTCAGGTTACTCTCAGGAGTAAATGAGATCAGTGCACCTGAAAACTTTGTTGTTCCTAATACATCTCCATTGTTATCGTAAATACGAAAGAGTGTTGGGTCCAAAAGAGGAGAGAGTGGCTCACTGAATTGAAAATAGATAATACCAAATGGTTCCGGGTTGTCAAATCCTGAAGGCAAGGTAATCATTAAGGTTGGTGATGTGCTGTCAATTGTTGGTCCAGAAGTAAAAGAGATGATAGCGTTATGATTGAGACTCTCACCTGCCGCAGTATGAACATCTGTTGTGACTACGATCTCATAAGTGGTGTCTTCTGCAAAATAGACCTTGGGATGTAAGACGATCTGGTTACTTACCAGTGTGACGTCAGTTATGTGTCGCTGCCCTGTCATATCTTGGATGTAGACGGAGCTGTTGTTGACAGTAGCCGAATCTAAAGCTGTAGAGACATCTAAAAGAAGTTTTGAATTTACAGGAATAGTTGTGTAAGTTGTGGGGGCTAGTGAGGGAGAGAGTGTGACAGTAAAAGGTGCCTCTCTCCCTTGTATCTCACTGCTATTATTAGACTCGCTACACCCTGAAAACAGTAGAAAAATGAACAAAATTAGACTCAAAAACTTCATGATAACCCTTTTTTATTTTAATCAGTTATTTTATATCTAAATACATTATAGAGTAATCTCTTTAAAATGTAGATACTAACACTCTTTTTAAGTGTTAATACTCAACCATGGATAGTTTTATTTAAAAATAGGTCAAGTATATTAAATACTATTTTGCTCCAAAAGACGGGATGTTATATCTTTCATAATACGTAGTGCCAGATGCGGATGACGGTTGAG
>JALWKG010000172.1 GCA_027081565.1 Helicobacteraceae bacterium | reverse complement strand
CATTGCCAACCACATGCCCTGCTCCAACCACTACAAAATAACGCTTTTTAGTTTTAAGATAACCCAGTATCTTCTCAGTCATCTTATAGTTACGCTTGGTGATGAGCTCTTCGTAAATACCTCTCAGCCTAGGGTCAACCACCAATGAGGAATCTACTATTGTTGCCAGTGTTTTGGCATCACCCTCTTTCCAGCTTTTGAACATCTTGTTAAGCATTGGTTCCATCTCATGCATCTCTTCTAAGGTATACCGTAGTAAAAGGTCTTGAAACTGTTTGTCATTTTTACTCAAAAGTGCCATTTGTGACTCCGCAGACTCCAACTCCAAAACCTTTTTTCTGTCTCTTTTAGCCTTTTGCAAAAAGTGCTGATCGATCCCGAGGTTAGGGTCATACCCCAGACGCACCATCTCCATAACACTCAACTGCAGCACCACTGTCCAAGGACGCATCGGTTGCATGATCTCAAGAGAGAGGCCTACCGCTTTAAGATATGTTTGCAGACTTTTGTAGGTCTGTGCAGAAAGCTCAGTTTTGAGACTTTTACCTGGAGGATACATTCCTAATGCCATCATAGAGTTTTGGATGACCTGCATAGAGTGTGGACTTGAAGGATCAAGCTCCACTACCAGAACATCACTCTCTTTATAAGCTTCTTCTATGGGCTTTTTAAGAGGATAGAGTTCTGGTTTGGCCAAGTGTATAGAGCCCAGGACATAGACGGTAGCAGTGCTTGACTCCGCTTTATAAAGGATGCTTTTGGCATCAAGAGAGAGTGTCAGTAAAAATAAGAAAAATAGCTTAGAAAAGAGGGCTAAACGCATACAAGACCTTTAGAAGTTGATCCGTGTAGTTTAGCAGAGCCTTTGTAAAACTCTCTCTAACTCGCGAAGTCCCTCTTGAAGACCTGCTTTTTCACCACGATCTCTTTTTGTTTCTCTTTTCGACGGGTATCTTTTTCGACAAAGATCTTTTTACGACTGACAGGGTCAAGTTCTGTGTAGTACATCACGGCGGAGTAGGTTCCCGGTGTCGGGATGAAGACCTGAGCCTGTTCAGGGTTCATCTTTAACTCTTCCGTTGTAAAACGCTTTAACTCATGCATGTCTTTCTCTTCACAGCCAGGGTGCGCCGCAATAAGGTAGTAGGTCAAAAATTGGTTTTTACCCTCTTCTCTGTTAAGTCTGTCATAGAGCTTTTTAAAGTCGACCAAGGTCTGCTTGCCCGGTTTTCCCATAAGGTCAAGAACGTGCTGTTCTGTGTGTTCAGGTGCCACCTTCATCTGTCCGGAGATGTGATGTTGTACCATCTCTTTTAAGTAAGAGTATCCACTTTTTTTGTCTTCAGTAATAAGGTCATAACGTACACCCGAGGAGACAAAGGCTTTACGGATACCAGGGATCTCACGTACCTGTTTCATCATGTTGACCACACGGCTGTGATCTACACGCATACTTGAACAGAGATGGCGCGAGTCTACACAGCGCTGATGGTCACAGGTACCGAGTTTAAGTTTTTTATTACACTCATAACCATACATGTTGGCTGTAGGACCGCCAAGGTCTGAGATGATGCCTTTAAAGTCGTTATAGGTCGTAAACTCTTTGGCCTCTTTGACTATAGAGGTCTCAGAACGGGTTCTGATGGTACGCCCCTGATGCACACCAATAGCACAGAAGTTACACTCACCCCAGCAGCCCTGATGGGTCATGATGGAGAACTTGATGGTCTCTAAACACTTCACCTTGCCTTGAGGCTGATGATAGGGGTGCAGTTCCCGTGTAAATGGCAAGGCAGAAACACCATCCATCTCACTCTCATCCAAATAATCGCATGGCGGGTTTTGGATACTGTAACGGGTGTCTACCTTTTGGCAGAGTCCTCTTGCCGCAATAGGGTCGTTGTTGTCATAAAAAAGATCAAAAAGGTCGATGAACTTGTTTTTGTCTTCGAGACACTCCGCATGAGAAGGGACTTGATGGTACTCCTCTACAGGCTCTTTGGCGATATAACAGATGCCACGGATGTTTTTAAAGTCACTGCCTTGGTCTAAAGCAGTCACTAATTCCTGAAGTGCAATCTCGCCCATGCCGTAGATCAGGATGTCCGCCTTGGAGTCAAACAAGATGGGCTTGCGAAGTTTGTTACTCCAGTAGTCATAATGGGTAATACGGCGCAGACTCGCCTCGATGCCGCCAAGTACAATAGGTACAGTGTTTTTGTAAAAACGGCGGATCAGGTTGGAGTAGACCAACACTGCACGGTCGGGACGTTTGTCGTTTTTGCCGCCCGGAGTATAGTCGTCCGAGTTACGAAACTTGCGGGTTGCCGTGTAGTTGGAGACCATAGAGTCGATACTGCCGCCGCTGACACCCCAAAAAAGACGCGGCTCACCAAGGCGGCCTATGTCATCAGCACTTTCTATGTCTGGTTGACCGATAATGCCGACTTTATAGCCCATCTTTTCAAGCATACGACCAACTACAGCAGTACCGATAAAAGGGGAGTCTATGTAGGCATCACCGGAGATCAAAACAACATCGAGTTGTTTCCAACCACGTTGGTCCATCTCTTCTCTTGTCGTGACCAGAAAATCTTTTTCTGTAAAAGCAGGTTTGTTGTTTTTCTTGTTTTTGTTGGGGCTTCGTCTGCTCATGGTCTCTCATTTATAATAGATGCGAAATTATAGCTAAATAGTACTGTTTTTAATAGCATATTAATTAATATCATGCCTATTTTTGGGTTTTATTGTCATATGTCAAAAGTATGTGATAATTATGGAGTAGAATAATGTCTCTAATTTTATATATACATAACCTCTATTACAAAGGAAAATTTTGAACGATAAAACAGAACTTGTAGAAAATGTCGATCTCCCCGAAGGGATGAATCCTGAGGTACTTAAACACATCATGTACCCCGAGAACTATGGAAAACTTGAAACGCCTGACGGTACAGGTGTCGCCATGGATGAGAAGACCGGTGAGTTTGTCATCTTTACGGTAAAACTGGGTCAAGAGAGCATCGAAGATGTGAAGTTCGCTACCAACGGCTGTCAGGACACGGTCGTCGTCGGCTCCATGTTCACTGAGATGATCAAAGGCGAGAGTGTGGAGTATGCCAAAAAAGCGATCTCCAAGATCGAAGAGAAGCTCGGAACACTCTCTGCACAGCAGAAGATCTGTGCCGACATGGTTTTTAACGGCTTTATTGCTTCACTTATCAATGTTGCCAACCTTGCACAAGGCGAGAAAGAGGAGATGCACGTCATCAAAAGTGAAGAGAGTTGTGAGATAACACCCCAGGGAGAAGAGAATGAATAAACTGTACCAGATCAAACACGAGCTGTGGCTCGACATCCTTTTTGCTTCGTTTGCTGTTAATGATCCTGTGATCAAAGAGAGACTCTATGACTTCTCCATGATCGCCTTTAGACACATGAAATGGCTTGGAGGTGCGATCCTTGAAGCTGGAGACGACTACAACTACGACAGAAGCAAGATGCTGCTCAAACGTAACTGTAATTTCGATATTTTCAAGTACCTCATAGAGGAGATCAAAACAGCACAGACACATTATGATGACAATGTTCTGATGGCGCGCATAAGCACTGATGAGAGTTATTTGGTAGAGTATCTGTCTGCCCTGCTCTCCAACAGTGCCAACGATGCAAAAGTCACCGCTTTTAACATGCACCGCAAGCTTCCCAACAAAACACTCGACGTTACACAGACAGACTCTCTGACCATCTTCCTGTTCGAAGAGTCCTACAAAGAGTACGAACTCATTTTGGTCTATGCCTACATGCAGGCACGTACAGACAACCTGCTCCATTTCAACGTTTTCCAAGACCTCATAGACGAGTCCCACTTCCACCTCAAGTCATTTGGAAACATGATGGCACAGATGGGCATCCTGGCCCTGCCGCGTGAACTGCATGAACTGACCTACAAGGTCACAGATATAGAGAAATTTATCATCAACGGTATCCAAGAAGAGGAAAATGCTAAAGAGGAGTGCCGCGCTCTGGCTGAAGCAGTCAACGACACAGAACTCTCCCAATTTTTTGACTTTATCAATTATCAGGAAAATTACCATATCGAACTTATGAAGAAGTTGTTAAAATAATCTTTGTCCGCGCATTACGCGGACATGTAAAAGTTTAAGCCTGACAGAACTGCTTTTTTCGCGCTACCAGCGAGGCTATACGTACTTTTTCACCTCTGTTGTTAACATCATCTCTCTCTTCATAGTAAACAATATCAAGTCCTATGAAGGCGTGCAGAAGCTCATTTTTCCTTAAAACAAAATCTAGGTTGGAGGGTTGATGATACCCTTCGCCTGCAGTGGCAATAAAGGTCTCAAAGATCAACAGACCACCCTCAGTCAAGGCCTCTTTTATTAATGGAA
>JALWKG010000171.1 GCA_027081565.1 Helicobacteraceae bacterium | reverse complement strand
AAAAGCCATTAAAGAGTATATAAAGATCGTTTAACTACGACTTTTTAGCGTACTCTATCTCTTCTACTTTTTTATGAATGTCATCATTAAAGGTAGTAGGCAAGATGGTTTTGTTCATTTTACGAAATGCCATCTCTATAAAAGCGATAGCAACAGTTCCTCCGGGGAGTGCCCCTATGACAATAACAAAAGAGATCTTTATAACATCAAGAGATTGATGTTTAATAAAAGCCTTGTCTTCCCTACTTTTAGCCCGTTTTTTTAACAGTCGTAGCAGATGGATCGTCTCTCGATATTCATTAATAGAGTGTGACTTGATCGTTTGAACCTGCTTTTTGATCTCTTTAGTGTTAAACATATATTTCCTAGTACGCAATCATAACGCAGAGCGACTTTAGATATAGTAGCAATGCTTTTAAAGCACGGTCTCTTCCCTAGGCTTTTAGAAGAGGTAGTTTGTTGAGTAATGTATTACAATATTCCCATTGATCTAAACTCTCTTTCCAATCATCTGCAATAGCATGAACACCCTTGTAAGAACCAAGCACCATTCCTACGGCAATAGCACGAGAGGCGTTGTCCCCACCGATCATAGCATTGGCTTGCAGTGCGACCTTTAGGGCATCTTCTTGGTCTGCATATTTTAAGATAATGTAGACCGATCCGGGTAGGGTACCTTCTGTTGGACTGGCTTTACCAACACGAATAGGTTCTGAACGTCCGATGTCCCATAGTCGTGCCATGCTGGTCAGTGCCAAGTCATCAGAGAACTGCTCTTGTGAAAGTGCGCTCGAAGGGTCTGCCTCCTCTTTTACCTTTGCTATTGCCTGAGCAACCTTGGCTTCTATAAATCCACCCATTTCAACGGCGACATCTTCAATAGCATCAGAGGGTGTACTCCCATGGATAACATGGTGTGTCACACGGGCAAAAAATTCACCACCGGCCAATGCTGTGGCATCAGTGTGTGTAAACATGGTTTTACGGGCGACATCTGCCAGGGTCTCTTCATCATCATAATAGCCATGAGCCGCAACATGACGAATAGCCATTGCATTGGAGAGACCACCAAGCCTCTCAACAGGTAGACCTTGTCTGACTTGCTGGTAGGTCTCTTTGGTCATGGTACAGATCCATGAGCCCCAACCATTTTCGAGACGGTTCATCCAGTGCGGGATCATGGCAGCTACAGAAAAAGGTCTAGCCGGTTCTGAAATTGCAGCTAAATGCTCCAAAACAAGGACATTGTAGTCACCATAGTCTGTAGTCCCACCCGCTTTTTTACCAGGATGATAGTTACGTTCTCCCCAACCAATACCATGGGTCTGACCACCCATCATCTCACCGGGTGACATAAACCTTTCTATCGGTTTTTGACCGTAGGCTTCATAGATCTTGAGAGCATCATACTCATAATGACTGCCCAAGCAGAGTGCATCACCTACCAGTGCTCCGAAGAAGGCACCCTTTATTGCTTCTTGTTTTGTCACTTGACTCATTGTATCCACCTGCTTTTTTAGTGAAGTCTATCGGAGAAGGTATAGATTAAGAGCACGGTTTCTCAGATGCGTTGTCTCTCTTAGTCTTGTTTAAGAAGAACGTTTATAAAGTGTCTTTGCATAGATTTAATCGAAGTCATGCAATTTACATACTTTTCTACTATAATTGCATCAATAATTACTAAAAGGAAGTACTCCATGTGCGACTTCAACAACTTAGACAGTGCAGCTAAAACTGCCTATCATAACCAACTTCTAAAGTGTGCAGAGGCCTTTGGTGGTGTTAACTACTTTTTACAACTTTTAGAAGCGATCCGTAAAACCAAACCGCATCCTCTAACGGCAAAACATTCAGAATTTCGTTTTTCTCGTGGTATTGTGAAGTGGGAGAAGGTGATCTTTAAAGATAAACTGACACTCTTAACAGCGATTCGTGTGAATGAAAATGAAGATGGGAACCTGATCCCTGCTGAAGATGACAAGTCATTTAAAAAGGTGATGAACCTGCTTCGTACGATTCAGCCTATTGAGTTTACGGTTATGCCTAAAAACAACAAAGATGGCGAAGGATTTACCTTCCATGCTTTTGACATTGTAGACAAAGAGACCACAAAGATCAATCCTATTTTTGATGCGGTCTTCTTCTGTTCGGTGGATACCATTAAAAAAGTATTGACCTATACACCTAAAGCCTCATAATGGACGGTCAACTACGTAAAAATATCATCAGTGGTAAAAGGGTTGCTATTGTCTTGAAACAAGATCAAGATACGGGTTATCTTACTGACGGTGTAGTCCGTGATATTCTCACCAAGTCAGCATCACACCCTCATGGTATTAAAGTACGTTTGATGAGTGGTGAAGTAGGGCGTGTTAAAGAGGTCTATTAAACCACTTATAAAGTGTAGATTGAATATAATCGCGTCAACTATTAATAAACTATAATTAGGAGCATCTCATGGGTAGAGCCTTTGAATACCGTAAAGCCGCAAAAATGAAACGTTGGGGGAACATGTCTCGTGTTTTCCCAAAATTAGCAAAAGCTATTGAAAAAGCAGCAAAAGAAGGTGGTGGCGAACCTGAGATGAATCCTAAACTCCGTACAGCGATCTTGAATGCTAAAGCGGAGAACATGCCTAAAGACAACATTGCAGCTGCGATAAAACGTGCAACGGGTAAAGATGCCAAAGATATGGCTGAGGTCAACTTTGAAGGTAAAGGACCAAATGGTTCTCTTATCTTTGTAGAGTGTTTGACAGATAATAACACCCGTTCAGTGGCCAACATCAAAAACATCATCAACCGTAATGGTGGTGAGCTGATGAACAAAGGTGCCCTTGACTTTATGTTCTCACGCAAAGCGATCTTTGAGTTTGAGATGACAGATGAGATGGATGTTGAAGAACTGGAACTAGAACTCATTGATGCCGGTCTAGAAGAGATCGAAGCAGAAGATGGAATATGCATCATACACACTGATTATACTGACTTTGGTAACATGACACATGCTCTTGAGGAGATGGGTGTTGAACTTAAAAAGGCGACACTGGAGCATATTGCTAATACACAGATAGAGCTAACGGAAGAACAGCTTGAGTTGTTGCAACCGATGTTAGAAAAGCTAGACGAAGACGAGGATGTTCAAGCCGTCTACACAAACTTTAGCTAAAAGTTCCAGCTGCGGCGCGATTTACACCGGAGCTCACCTCTCCACGCACACTAGTGCGCTACCGGGTTCACATTCGGCACAACTCACACCACATCTGAAACTTTTACATTGATGGCAATGTCCTACGACGTTGCTTCGCTCGTCGTCATTCCTGCGTAGGCAGGAATCCACGAGTTTATACCTTTAAGAAACGAGAAACCTTCTTTTCCTAATCTGATAAATCTTTAGTTAACTGCTCTTCGCTCTTAATCTGTGAAATCTGCGTAATACCCCAGGGCAACCTCTTAACCTCCTCTGTTGATAAAGGCTCTTGCTCTTAAGATAACGATGTGATCTTTCTAAAAACTAGTAATCAAATCCATTTTGATCTCGGTCTTTATCGAGCATTAACAATCTACAACTTTTTTCCAAGATGGCCAGTTGCTTGGCCATTTCGTGGAGATTTCTGTTGTAGGCGTAGACGCCGTAGCCTCTGATGACCATGATATTGGTGTTGTGGCTGTGGAAGTATTGGGGGATCTCTGATGCGGCTCTGTCGTACCAGTCGTCGAAGTTTTTAGGGTCGTATATGGTGATCTGTCCGAGTTCTTGGTGGCCAAAAAAGTCTTTAGGGTCTATGATGTTGCGTTCAAGTGCATAGGCTGTTGTAAAGGGTGGCATGGAGAAGGTGATGAACTTGGCATCAGTGATGCGTTTGTAGATACCTTTATGGATACCGGCATCCACACTGGCATCATTCCATCGGTAGTCTTGGGCGAAATAGAGCTCTATGAGATCACTCTCAGAAATTGTATCGAAGATGGTCTCTCTACTGTTGATAAGAAAACGGTTACTCTCTGTCTTCGCAGAGATCGCACCATGATAAATACCATAGAAATCTTTACGGAACATAGAGAGGGCAAAAGAGGAGAGTTGATGGTTGAGGTTCTTTTTATTCATAGAGGTATTGTAGCATGAGAAGTTTTAAGATGAATATGTGAAAAGTGTTTAGGATGGGTAGATCTACAAGGCATTTGTATGCCTTATAGATAGATTATTTCAGTTCGCCGTTTCCATACTCTTCAAAAAGGTACTCAGTAACGACTTTAGCGTCTTTGTCTGTGATAGGTGCTTTAAAGTGTACGATCATCTTTTTAACCTTACCCGCCCAAAAGGCTTTTGACTGACGCCCTTGGTTCGTCACATAACCAAAAGAGTGACAGGTAAGACAGTTGGCATTGACTTCGCCAAAACCTTTACCCATCTTTA
>JALWKG010000170.1 GCA_027081565.1 Helicobacteraceae bacterium | reverse complement strand
CGTCTATGAAGCTGAAGGCAAGATGTGGATTCGCTCGAGTGAGAAAGAGGATGAAAAGGACCGCGTTGTTGTACGTGAAGATGGTCGTCCTACTTACTTAGCAGGCGACATTGTTTATCACAACCAGAAGTTTGAACGTGGTTACGACCACTACATCAACATCTGGGGCGCAGATCACCATGGTTATATCCCTCGTGTCAATGCTGCAGTAGAGTTTTTAGGTTTTGACTCTAACAAACTCGAAACACTACTCTCTCAGATGGTAAGCCTACTTAAAGATGGCGAACCTTACAAGATGAGTAAACGTGCTGGTAACGTCATCTTGATGAGTGACATTGTTGATGAGATCGGTGCAGATGCACTTCGTTTTATCTTTGCAAGCAAAAAGAGTGATACCCCACTTGAGTTTGATGTCAATGAACTCAAAAAAGAGGACAGCTCAAACCCTATCTTCTACATAAACTACGCTCATGCACGTATACAGACGCTGTTAAGCAAAAGCGAACTGAGTGTTGATGAGATTATGAAGAGCAGTCTTAAGGGGCTTAGTGAAGATGCAGATGGTCTGTTATTTGAAGCCCTTCTTCTACCAGAAGTCATTGAAGATGCCTTTACATCACGTCAGGTACAGAAGATGCCAGAGTATCTAAAGTCTTTAGCTGCTCGTCTGCACAAGTTCTACTATGATGTTCGCATTATTGGTGAAGAAGATGAAGCCAAACTGCTCAAACTTCTTCTAGTAGTAGCCCTCTCATTAAAAACGGGTCTCTCCATGTTAGGCATCAAAGCAAAAGATAGTATGTGAGAACGCGTTAAAAAAATGACACCTGCGTGTCATTTTTAGCGTTCGAACCCGAAGGCGATGTACGAAGTACCGCCGAAGGGCGCGCGAATCAGCTATAGCGTTCGAACCCGAAGGCGATGTACGAATTATTTATTGATCCTATAGCCTACCGGAAATGCTTGTTTGAAATGCGTTCTGGACGTATCATCCACATAGATCGTTTTGTTTTTTTATATTTCCCCTTAGTTGCTTTACGTAAAAGGGTCTCTCTCAGTGACTGTATATTTTCTCTTCTATCTCCTATGCCTGCTTTTTAATGATTTCACCGCTTTGAATAATATATGCATGATTTCCATAATAATCTTCTCTTTAATAGATGTATTCTAGAGTTGATTGTTTTCCAACCACTTTTATATTATCTTTTAAAAAAGTGTGGAAGTTGTGAGAAGGTATCATGACCGTAGCCTTTAAGACGACTTGGGAAGCGACGACTCTGGATGAGACTATAAAGATCTCTGTTAACCCAACATACAGTAGTGAAGGTAACTTCACAGTATAGATTACCGGTATCTTTCCAAGTACCTATTTTAACAGTGACAACAGTGGCAACAATGCCAAGCAACTTGTGAGTATCGACCAATGGGTGTGATACTGCATGGAAAATACCTTTAAAAATGCGAGTACGTTCAACGACAATATAGGTGGTTTGGATACCTCCAAGGTAGTTAGTATGCAAAATATGTTTAATGGGGCAGAGATGTTCGATTAAGACATTTGGAGATGGAATACATCTGAAGTGACAACTATGAACAGTGTGTTTTCCAGGGTATTGGCTTTTAACAGAGATTTAGAAAGTTGGAACGTATCGAAGGTTGTTGATATGAGTTACATGTTACAAACATGATATCGATGTTCTATGGTGCAGGCAGTTTTAACCAAAGCCTAAGCAGTTGGAACACGGCTAATGTCACAAATATGGCTTTTATGTTTCAAAGTGCTATCAGTCTTACAGGACAGGATTTTAGCGCTTGGGCTGTCTCAAAGGTCACAAATTATTCGCAATTCCTAGTAGGTGCAGGTTCGGGAAATATTGAGCCTAACTGGAATCCGTAAAAGTAATTGAAAACAGAGAGCTTCATAGTGTTTAAAAGATCAGATCACCGTGCTGACTCTTACGTCACCATAAGTTCCCTTCAACTATAATACGCCTCTTCTCCTTATCGCTTAACTGGATAAAGCAGGCCCCTCCTAAGGGCTAGCTCGAGGTTCGAGTCCTCGTAGGGAGACCACCTGCTGTTTTCTTCCAAAATAAAATACTGATTCTGTACAACACCGATATTAACACTTTCCCAATGTGCTATAAAAGATACGATGGTGTTTTTTTAGGGATAACTTTATGGATAGCTGTTTTGGTATGAGTTTGATTATCTAAAGGAGTAAAAACTCTTTTAGATGTTTAAAACTTACCAGCGAGAGACTAGTGCCAAATTGACTTTGGAATATTGTGGTACGGTGTAGCCTTGAACGGTTGAGGTTCTTCCTGATGATTGTGCTGAGAGGTCTAGCTGGATCCATTTGACACCGATGCCTAGTCCAGCTGTATAGATGAGACCAGACTTATCGTCTGTGTCAAGGTTATACATAAGACCACCGCGTAGAGAAAGGGCGAAGAGAGACTTAAATGGCTCATAGTTAAAACCACCACCAACCATCTGACTGTCTACTTCGTTGTTAAAGGTCTTGTTGCGGGTCAGGTCCAAGTCAACCGCCACCTCTAAGGAGTCGAAGATATCGTAGGCGACACCTGCCCGTACAAGAGGGTCTACAGAGTACTCTGTACCATCAAAAAAGTCAAACTTTGGTGCGTTTAGGTTCTTAGCGACGAGACCAAAAGTAAGGTCATATGAGAAAGAAGGTTGATATGCAAAACCAAGATCAATACCGAAGTTTGAACTGCGTTTGTCTTTTTTGGCACTTTCTCCACTGTCTTCTGTGTCATCGATGTTTAAGACATCTGTGTAGGTAATAGCTTGCATATATTTTAAGGCACCACCTACCATGATGTTACCTAGGTTTGTTCTAAAGTTATGGCCGTAAGCTATAGGTACTTCAGCCAGTGCAACACCCTTGACGTGTAAGTAGGTGAGGTTGTTATTGACAGCATACTCTATAGATTGTGCTTCATAGGTTGCTTGGTCTACAGTTGGTCTGTTACTTGGATCATTTGGATCATAGGCAAGGGCATCATAATAGGCTGTAGACCCATTGGCATCTGTGGACTCAAAGTAAAATTGGTTATGTGTTTCACTGACAATAGCCGTTGCAGTTACATCTGAACCTGTAAAAACACCAAATCCAAAACTCTTGACCTGTGCACCCAGATATCCCTGTGGTGCAACAGTCACAGACTCACCATTCATGTCCAAGATAACATTTTTACCTTCGACAAGAACATTTTTGTCTGCATCAGTGATAGTGTTGATATCATTTGAGAGTTTATCAACAGTGTCCATAAAACCTGTGTCCTCCAGCTCTTGGGCAGAAGCTCCAACCCCATGGTCGTAAGCACTAATACCACCTGCCATAGAGACCTCTATTTTGTAAGGGGTCTTACTTAAGAGTGCAGGGTTGTTGTATGTTGCAAGTGAACCTGTAGAACTGGCTACAGACGCGCCCCCCATGGAGATAGACTTATACCCTAAAGTCTCGAATTTCATAGCGTGTAGAGAACTGCCACTGATGAGCATGAGTGCAGTTAACGGCAAATAATAATTTCTTTTCATTTTATACTCCTAGTTATCTTTTATGATAACATAATTCATAGCTTAAATTGAAAAAATGGAAGGATCCTCTATAATGAGAACCACGAATACGGCAGGGAGTAGAAAATGGTAAAAGTGGCAGCGGTACAGATGCAGATGGGTACGGACAAAAGTGATAACATAGCACGTGCTATAGCTTATGTCAAAGAGGCTGCAAGAAGTGGAGCACAGATCATCTTACTGCCGGAACTTTTTGAAGGTTTATACTTTTGTAAAGATAAGGAAGAGGGCTATTTCGAGTGGGCTAGAGCGTTAGAGGATCATCCTCTTATTGAACAGTTTTCACTTTTAGCTAAAACATTGGAAGTGGTTCTGCCTGTCAGTTATTTTGAAAAAGATGGTGATGATTTTTACAACGCTTTGGTAGTTATTGATGCTGATGGCAGGGTTTTGGAAAACTACCGTAAGACACATATACCTGATGGACCGGGTTATGAGGAGAAGTTCTACTTTAAGCCGGGAAACACAGGTTTTAAGGTTTGGAAGACAAAATATGCAGATATTGGTGTAGGTATTTGCTGGGACCAGTGGTTCCCGGAGACAGCCCGGGCACTTACGCTTCAAGGTGCAGAACTCATTTTCTATCCTACCGCTATAGGAAGTGAACCGGAGATCGAGGTAGACTCACAAGCCCATTGGCAACGGGTGCAGCAAGGCCATGCGGCAGCAAACACAGTACCAGTGATTACAGCAAACCGTATAGGCCAAGAGCAGGGTAAAAGTTGTACACTGACTTTTTATGGTGCTTCGTTTATGAGTGATCATACGGGAGCTATAGTCTCTGAAGCATCACGCGAGCATGAAGAGATCATTTA
>JALWKG010000169.1 GCA_027081565.1 Helicobacteraceae bacterium | reverse complement strand
AGAGAACCCGGTTCCTTGGTCCGGTCGAGCACAGCGATACTTTTAGTGGTCTCGGGCAGTACTTTGAGCAGGGCGTTGATGTTGAAAGGTCTGTAAAGCCTTACCTTGATGACGCCGACCTTTTCACCTAAAGCAGTAAGGTGTACAACACTCTCTTCAACTGCTTCGGCACCAGAACCCATCAGTACCACAACGCGTTCGGCGTTTTCGGATCCAAAATACTCAAAAGTCTTGTAGACACGTCCTGTCAGTTGGGCGAACCGATCCATAGTCTCCTGAAGGATGTCAGAGGTCGCCTCATAGTAGCTGTTGACACTCTCACGTCCCTGAAAATAGACATCAGGGTTTTGCGAGGTACCGCGTATAAAAGGGTTGTCTGGGGTGAGGGCACGTTCTCTGTGGGCTTTGATGAGCTCATCGTCTATCATGGCGCGCATGGTCTCTTCATCAAGAAGAGCAATCTTGTTGATCTCATGGGAGGTTCTGAAACCGTCGAAAAAGTGTAGAAAAGGGACACGTGAACGTAGGGTTGCAGCCTGCGCGATGAGTGCGAAGTCATGGGCCTCCTGAACGGAGTTGGAGGCGAGCAGGGCAAAACCGGTCTGTCTGACGGACATGACATCGGTATGGTCGCCAAAAATGGAGAGTGCCTGGGCTGCAAGAGAGCGTGCGGCCACATGAAAGACTGTGGGTGTCAGCTCTCCGGCGATCTTGTTCATGTTGGGGATCATCAGCAAAAGCCCTTGAGAGGCAGTAAAGGTCGTGGTCAACGCACCGCTTTGCAAAGCTCCATGAACCGTACCACTGGCACCGCCCTCACTCTGCATTTCGATGACATCAGGCACACTGCCAAAGATGTTTTTCTCTTTATGGATAGCGTAGATATCACTCAACTCACCCATAGGGGAGGCCGGAGTGATAGGGTAGATGGCAATGATCTCGTTGATCTTGTACGCCACTCTCGCAACCGCTTCGTTTCCGTCAATAGTCATAAAGGGCATTTCTCTCTCCTTCTATATGATTTATTGTACTCCTCTTCGCTTTGGAACTCTATAAGGAGGTGGTAAAAAATTAGTCCCTGTAGTACTACTGTTAATGATTACTTTGATTAAACTATTGGTGAATCTTGACGGATGCATTATCGAGGCTGTTGTTTATAAAGCATATCAAGCCATTCAGATGTCTCTTCTATCTCTTTTTTATAAAAAGATTTGTTAGGTATTCCCGATGGTTTGGCATACTTGTATTGATGCTTGTCTCTTGCCAACGCTTTTTCTCTGTTCTTTATATATTCCGTTAAAAATATCTGATACATCGCATTGATAGGAAGCATCTTTTGACAGGTCTGTATGTTTGCACCTTTTTCCCATCTATTGGCGATCTCTTCTGTGATCCCGTTAACATCATTCAAGTCATAATAGTAAAAATATTTTCCCATATGAGCTTCATTTTTCTTGGCTTTCTCGACCATTGATTCACTGTTGATATATCTGTTTCGTGCATTTTTCCTAAAACTGCTGCCCATCTCTACCGAGTTTGATACATTATGCTCTTGTGTAAGAAAGTACTCGATGCAGTTACGTGCCAGATCTGTTTTGACATCTGCTTCAAAGATCTCATACATCCCATCGGCTTCTATAAACTTCTCTGTACTGTTCTGCAGTTCATGATTGTAAAATATCACTTTTGAATTGTTGAAATCATTGACACTGTAGAGATGCTCAAAAGAGTCATTATAAGAATCCTGACTCTGTTTGGCTAGTATGTAAAATACTCCAACATAGAGCAGCAGATATCCGCCTATAACCAATATGACCAATGTTCCACCTATTTTCAAAACTTTTAGCAGAAAATACCGCATACCTTTTTTTTCTTCATGGTTGAGAGATTTGGCTTCAGCACTGTCTAGGACAACACTATGTGCAAGGAGGTCGTGTATCATCTGTCTTTTTGGTGTAAAAAATACCAAAAATGGAGGTAGTAGAAAGAGCAGTTGTGGCAACTGCTGGAGTGTGGGAGAAGGTGCCAGAAGCATACCATGCTGCATGCCTCTAAGTAAAACATAGAGTATAAACGGTGCAACACTGAGAAAAAATCTATAGCTTGCTGTTATGAAAGAGAGTGGCTTGAGTTTATCATTGACGATTTTGATACTAAAGAGTTTGCCTCCTATGGTAGCTTTGTATTTCACAATCATCAGAGTGCTGTAGAACCACCATACTGCCAAAAAGATGAATGGACTCTTGATGTTCATAATATTTGACGCAAGCCCCAATATAAGTGCGATAAGGAGTATATCCACGATGGTTGCTAAAAGTCTTGTGAAAAATCCTGCGTAAACGATCTCACTGTTACTGTGTCCCATACTACCGATCCTTCTTACACTTCATATCATACTTTATTTTTTGTAATAGCACTGTCCTGTAAATACCTATTAAAATGTTAATTATTATTTACATATTAACAGAAAACATGAGTGGTGTCAATGTAGGATAAAGTAAAGTAGGTAGGTAGTGTAAGATGTTAAAAAGTCTGGTTTTGAGAAGGAAGGGTGGACCCTCCAACTGTTTAAAGTGCTTTACTCATGATGCGGTTCATACGAGAGACGAACTCAGCAGTGTCGTCGATCTCCATGCCGTCAAAGAGTTTGGCCTGGTCTAATAAGACGTGGGCAGCATCTTCTACAAGATTGATGTCGCTAGTCTCTTTTAACTTACTCAAGATCTCATGGTTAGGATTGATCTGTAAGATAGGCTTGATTGCTGGTGCTTCGCCCATCTGACCCATCTGCTGCATCATCTGTGCCATCATGTAGCTTGGATCCTCTTTATCGATCTTAAGGGCTACTGGAGACTCTGTAAGCTCTGTTGTTACTTCGACTTTAGTAACAGCGTCACCTAGTGTCTTTTTGAACTCAGCAATAAGATCTTCGTACTCTTTAGAAAGTTCTTCTTCTTTCTCTTTTGCCTCTTCTGAGTCATCAAGAACCGCGTCTGCTGCGTTCACAAACTTGTACTCTTTGTACTCAGTGACCATAGGCATAACGATAGTGTCGATCTCTTCGTTCATCACTAGAACATCGATACCCTTAGCTTTGAAACGCTCAAGTGTTGGAGAATTTTTAAGCATATTGAGTGCCATCTTCCCTGTGATGTAGTAGATCTCTTTTTTCTCTTCGTCTACTGAACTGACGAAGTCTACAAGAGAAGTTGTCTCATCTGAGTTGATGGTGTTGAACTGTAGAAGCTCCAAGATACGCTCTTTGTTACCCATGTCAGAGTAGAGACCCTCTTTAAGAACATTACCAAACTCTGCATAGAACTTGTCATACTTCTCTTTGTCTTTTTTCATCATCTTGCCAAGTTCAGAAAGTACTTTCTTTACAGAAGCATTACGGATCTTGCTCATGACTGGGTTAGACTGTAAGATCTCACGGCTCACGTTTAGTGGCAGGTCAGCAGAGTCGATGACACCACGTAAGAAACGCAGGTAAGTAGGCATAAGCTCTTTGTCATCGTCAGTGATAAAGACACGGTTAATGTAAAGTTTGATACCCGGTGCGTAGTCTACACGATACATGTCCATCGGTGCTTTTGACGGCACATAGAAAAGAGTGGTGTACTCCACAGCACCCTCAGCCTTGTTATGCATCCATGTGAGTGGCTCAGCTGAGTCATGTGCGATGCTTGAGTAGAAGTCTATATAGTCTTCATCTTTTAGCTCAGACTTTGAGATCGTCCAGAGTGCAGAAGCTTTGTTGATCTGCTCATTTTTGATCTCAGTAGAAGAGGGCTTGATCTCGTTACCTTCATCATCAGTCTCGGCAGGGATAAAGTTCTCTTTGTCCATAAAAATAGGGAACGGAATGTGGTTAGAGTACTTCTGGATGATGCTCTCGATGCGGTGTGCTTCCAAGAACTCTGCATCTTCATCTTTAAGGTGCATGGTAATGCTTGTACCGTGACCCTCTTTTTCAGCATCTTCGATCTCATAAGAGCCATCACCGGCAGAGATCCACTTGTATGCTTTCTCTTCGCCTGCTTTTTTAGAGATGACCTCGACTTTATCAGCTACCATAAATGATGCGTAGAAACCAACACCGAACTGACCGATAAGCTGAGAATCTTTTTTCTGATCACCAGAGAGGTTCTCCATAAACGCTTTTGTACCTGACTTCGCGATAGTACCGAGGTTTGCTACAAGATCCTCGTCATTCATACCGATACCGGTATCACTGACAGTAAGGGTCTTGGCCTCTTTGTCAACTACGATGTCAATACGTGGGTTGAACTCAATACCTTTATATGCGTCGTCGGTAAGTACCAACATGTTGAGTTTGTCCATAGCGTCTGAACCGTTAGAAATGAGTTCGCGTAAAAAGATCTCTTTGTTTGAGTAGAGAGAGTGGATCATAAGTTGTAGTA
>JALWKG010000168.1 GCA_027081565.1 Helicobacteraceae bacterium | reverse complement strand
GTAGGACGGTCTAAGATCGGTGCCTCTTCAGAGACTGGGTCCACAGGAACCTCAGCACACTTCTCACCTTCCCAGAACAGCTCCATGTTACCCGTAGCAGTTACTTCACCGATCACAGCAGCATCAAGGTCCCATTTTTCAAAGATGTCGATGATGGCCTGTTCTGAACCTTTTTTGGCACAGATCAGCATACGCTCTTGAGACTCAGAGAGCATAAAGTCATACGGTGTCATGTTCTCTTCACGAGCCGGTACTTTGTCAAGGTGCATGATCATTCCTGAACCTGAACGTCCTGCCATCTCAAATGAAGACGAAGTAAGACCTGCCGCACCCATGTCCTGAATACCAACAACATAGTCTGTTTTGAAAAGCTCTAAACAGGCTTCAAGCAGCAGTTTCTCTGTAAAAGGGTCACCTACTTGAACCGTAGGACGAAGTGACTTGGACTCTTCAGTGAACGAGTCAGAACTCATCACCGCACCACCAAGACCGTCACGACCTGTTTTAGAACCAACGTACATGACTGGATTACCAATACCTTCTGCTTTTCCGTAGAAGATCTCGTCCGCTTTAGCAATACCAAGGTTAAATGCATTAACAAGGATGTTACCGTTGTAACACTCATCAAAACTGATCTCACCACCGATGGTAGGAACACCCATACAGTTACCATAACCACCGATACCCTCAACAACACCACGCACTAAAAAACGTTGGTGTTTACTTGTCTTGTCATCATTGGTAACATTACCAAAACGCAAAGCATTAAGACTTGCTACCGGACGTGCACCCATAGTAAAGACGTCACGCATGATCCCACCAACACCTGTCGCCGCACCCTGATAAGGTTCGATGAACGATGGGTGGTTGTGGCTCTCCATCTTAAAGACTGCCGCATAACCGTCACCAATATCAATAACACCAGCATTTTCACCCGGCCCTTGGATAACCCATGGCGCTTTGGTTGGAAAACCGTTTAGGTGTTTTTTAGAAGATTTGTAAGAACAGTGCTCTGACCACATCGCAGAGAAGATACCGATCTCTACAAAGTTAGGCTCGCGTCCCAAGATGTTTTTGATGTTGGCATACTCTAAGTTTGAAAGCTTGTGGTCTTTAAGAATCTGTTCGATGTTTTCTAATGGTTGGCTCACGTATTGTCCTTGTAAAGGGTCTGCCCAAAGTCTGTTTATCAGCTCTTGACAAAAATTTTAGTTTTAAGACGCGATTGTACCAAAAAACTGTTTTAGAGAAGATTTTAATGTGGGTTTTTTAAGAATGTTCCAAACAATGTATAATTCTTTTACTGTGAAGAGAAGATCTCTACAGTTTTTTAACTACGATGGACTGCTTTTTCATCCTGTATATCTCATGAGGTTCATTTTCAAACTCTTTATACTCTAACAACAAAAAGCCATCTCTGAAAACCTCTTTAAGCTCTTGAGGCTGCAAGAGGTTGCTTAAGGTAGACCCTTTTTTCTCATTGGTTTCATCAACCATATAGGTCTCTACTATAAAAAGTCCCTCTTTTTTCAGCCCTGCTTTACACCGCTCTATAAGTCCACGATCCAAAAAGTTACTCATCACGATCACATCATAGAGCTCAGGCTTAGGCATAAACACATCAAGGTCTTGTAAAACAGCGTTAACAGACTCCCTCACACCGCGTTGCAAAGCATCTTCTTTTAATGCTTCAAGCGCGATCGCAGCAACATCCACAGCATCGACCGTATAATGCTCCTCGGCCAAGTAAAGTGCATTACGCCCAGCACCACACGCCAGGTCCAAGGCACGCAAGCCTTCGCCCTTAAACGCATAACGTACCAGTACCTCACTTGGAGCGCGAGGTGTAAGCAAGCGAGACTTATCTATATACTTCTGGTCCCATTTTTCTTTGTCAGCTACTGACATGACTCTCCTTGATCTCCCGATATAACGTTGTCTTAAAAGCCATAAACTCTTCATGGCTCAACAGCCCATCTTTATGTAACTGCGCCAGCTTCAAAAGCTTATCAACCTCAGGCTCTTTCACATCTGCATCACTCTCTTTAACAGCAGGGACATCAACAACTTCCTCTTTTTTCTTCTCTTTCTCACGCAACATCTGCTCTTCATACTTCCGAGCATTACGCCGAGAGATCACAAACGAGACAACAGACATCACAGCGATCACCGCCACAAACCAAGCAGCCTCAGTGTAGATACCCTCCAATGCAGCATCATCCATCCCTTCCGCGTACAAAGAAAGTGACCATAGTAAAAAAATACCGCCTCGTAACATCATCTCTCCTAGTCTCAAATACTTTCACATTAGTATAGCAAGCTTAATATGCTGAAAATCTGAGGTATATCAAAATTTAATTTTTGAGCGGGACCCAATTAGTTTGACATTTTGATATATTTGTACAAATTTCTAGGTAGAACATGTATCCTGATAACAAGAAGGAGTAAATATGCTACGAGTTAAATTTGCTTATCTATACCCAAATAGAGTATACTTGTGATATTCATCGAATCTAGGCTATTTGAGAAACTACGTGAAAAGTACTTAGATGATGACAGCTACCAAGCCTTGCAAAACTTTTTACTAAAGCATCCTATGGCAGGTGATACCATGCAAGGTACCGGTGGACTGAAAAAACTTCGTTGGTCTGCTAACGGCAAAGGCAAAAGAGGTGGCGTTCGTACCATCTATCTTTACTTGTCGGAAAAAGATCACATTCATCTTTTAACGATCTATGTCAAAAATGAGATGACTGATCTTACAGCAGACCAAAAGAAGGTGCTTAAAGCAATTGCAGAGGAGATTAAAAATGGCTAAAAGAGACCTATTTGAAGAGCTGAAAGACTCTCTTGAAGATGTTAAAGCTTTTGAGAAAAAAAAGATGACCTTAAAAACAACGTCTATTACACTAAAAGATCGTAAAGTACTCTCCTCAAACGACATACGCACCATAAGAGAAAAGTACCACATGAGCCGTGCCGTCTTTGCAAATTTTTTACACATATCATCACGAACCCTAGAGAAATGGGAACTAGGCACAAGTAAACCCAACCAGCAGGCGACAACACTACTAGCACTGACAGACAAATACCCAGACATGTTTGAGAGACTGGAAACACTGTAGAGCGAACATTAAAAATTCGTCTACTTGGAATCATTCATGGACAAAAGCTCTTCAGATAAGTTCATGTCAAAATGAAAACAATCTGTTTTTCTATCTCCTTCTCTGCTATATTAAGAAACAATAGTGAAAAGGCTTTCTTATGAAAAATGAGTTAAAAGAGCACAACAAACAGTTGGTCGAGGCAGCATTCAATGCCGGGGTAGAAAGTACTTTAGACTTTGCTATCTTTCAAAACCATGGTTATAAAGGGCTGTATGGTGGTCTCGATGCCAAAGGGATCCATGCGAAAAAAGGTCTCAAGAAGTCACACAAGATCCTTGATCACATGGGGACAACAGAGTTGGCTGCCAACCTGTTCCGTGCAACTCAGGCCGAAGAGAAGTTAAAACGAGATGGTACTAAAGACAAAGTCCAAGCAAACCAAACACACCATGATGTAGGTAAAAAAGTAAGAGAGACTATTGCCGAGCTTGGCGGAACCATGCCCGAAGATCTTCCAACACCGAAAAAGAGTATCATTAAAATAGAAAAAGAACAAAAAAAGATTGAAGACAATTCGTAAAATCAGAGTCTTTTGTGGACGATACACGCTCGCTCTTCAATCTGTGAAAATCTGCTAAACACCCGAGTGGCTTCTTGACCTCTTCTGTTGACAGTAGGCTCTTAATCCACCTTAGTGACAATCAACAAACTAGAATTGACTATATACACCATTTGGTGTATACTTATAATTATAATATCCTATAAGGAGAGACAGATGCATAAAGTACAAACAAGTCTGCGTCTTGATGAAGATAAGTTCAAGGAGGCAAAAGAGATCCTCGGACAGCTGGGTATGAATTTTACTGAAGCTGTCAACATCTTCACAAGTATGATCATTGCCAAACAGGGTCTTCCTTTTGAGGTCATACTTCCAAACGAAGAGACCATACAGGCGATGAGGGACATTCGTGCAAAAAGAAACAGTAAAGAGGTCACGTTAGATGAACTCAAAAGTGAAATGGGTGTAGATTGAAAAAGCTTGACAGGCATAAGCTTTTCATTAAAGACTCCAGAAACACAAAAATCACCGATCAACAAGCCACAAAGCTATTTTTATATATTGCAGCCTTGCTGAAAGGCGATACACTTCCAAAAGAGTCACGAGATCATTGTCTAAATGGGGAGTGGGCAGACTTTAGAGAATTCCACATTGGTGGCGACATGCTGGTCATTTACACTCTGGACGATGCGTTTGTCTATTTGGCAAGGCTCGGAACACACGCACAACTTTTTAAAAGAATGTAGATGGCAAAAAAAGATTGG
>JALWKG010000167.1 GCA_027081565.1 Helicobacteraceae bacterium | reverse complement strand
CTTATGGGCTGAAAAACAATAGTTACGGGAAAGTAGTAGTAAGAGAGATGAAGAGATCAGGTGTTGTACCAGATGTCGTAAAACTACCAAACACAGGGCATGAAATGAGTCAAGAGAGTATTGATGCTATTAGACAATGGATTGATGCATTATAAAGTTTATGTAGCAGATTTTTCTATCATGCGGAGAGATATTTTCTATTTAACATTCCTTATGAGTTTATTTCATAAAGATCATTTATTTAACTCCCCCAGTCGCTACTACTTACTAAATATCATAAGTAAACAATCATTACAAATCTGACCAGCTTGATAAATAAGGCCACTCCAGATCTTATGTCACTTTAACACTCCATCTTTTTCATCGCCATGATAGCTGCCATAACAATGGGGTAGTTTGTCGGAGCCGCCGTTAGCATCGGTTGGGTGGCGACCTGAATGGACATCACTTTGTAGACACTCTGGGCACTCTCTATCATCAGACCGATGATGTTGATCATCTCTCCGGTCTCACTTCCTCCTACGATCTGACCCCCTATGATCTGGCCGCCATTTCTTGTCACTATGAGTTTGACCAACTGTTTTTGTGCACCGGGAATCGTCGCCGGGTGGCGGTTCATACCACTGAAAGTCCCTACTACTATATCCATCCCGGCTGCTCTTGCCTCATCTTCAGTGACACCTGCTGATGAAAATGCACTGTTGGCGATCATGGTAGAAAAGATAGCGATCGTTCCGCTGAACCCCTTGATGTATTTGAGTCCATACAAAGAGCTTCCGGCCACCCTGCCCTCTGCTGCCGATGTAGAAGCCAGCATCACTTTGGAAGGGGTCTTGGTGATAAATGCCCGTCGGGCACTGCAGTCACCAACGGCAAAGACATCATGGTTTTCTGTACGCATGTATTCATCAACCCAGATGCCTCCGTAATGACCAAGCGAGACCCCTACCTTCTGTGCCAGTTCAGTGTTGGGTTTGTACCCGGTAGCAAGAATGACCACATCTGTGTCAATGACCTTTCCGCTTTTGAGTGCGACCGCGTTGACCGTGTTGTCATCGTTTTTGTCTATGATGGCCGTAACCCTGTCACTGCCTATGAAGGTAACACCTGCCTCTGCAAGCAGCAGTTCTGCCTGCGCGGCTATCTCTGAATCAAACGCACCTTTGAGTATGTGTCTGCTGCCACCGACGACTGTCACGTTCTTTCCGCTTGAGACAAGTTCCATGGCCATCTCAATACCTATAAAGCCTGTCCCGACAACTACGACATCGTTTTTGGACTCCAGGTAGGCCTTGGCCTTGTCTATAAGGGCTTTGTTCTTGGCTACCGTAAAGACACCCTCCATAGCCAGAGCATGACGCAGGGACTCATGGACAAAGGGCTTGGAACCTGTAGCAAAGACCACTTTGTCAAAAGAGATAGCCTCATGCAAGGTAAACACGATCTTGTCTTTAAAGTCAATGTCTCGTACCTCTCCCAAAAGAGTAGAGATCCCCATCTCCGCCGCTGCCCCACAGGAAGCAACATCCTTGTCACTGCAGCCAAGTGTCTCACCGAAGATATAAGGGATCGCACAAGGTACCAGCTGCTTTTCGAACTCTCTGACGACTAGTACCTCTTTCTCCGGAAAGTTCATCTTGGCTGTCACAGCCGTCACACCACCTGCCGGACCACCGCCAATGATTAAAATATCACAAACTTTTTTTTCCATAATAGTACACCCTCTTTTATTTAGTATACTCCTTTTGGCCTAAAGAAGTTCGCTTGTATTGGCCAGTTTAGTAAGCAAGAAGAAACGCTATTTTTTCAAAGATTTTGTACTGCCAAAGCTCCCATAAATAGTAAAAAATTGAATACATCAAACCATTAAATATAATATATTTTACTTTGAGGATAACAGAGAAATCGTTTTCTAAAAAGATGATCTACATTTAAGTACACTTATAATTAACATATTATGATAGAAAGTATGTCCTTATATTAGATATATAAAGTTATAACAACTATAAAGAGAGAAATACGTTGTTCAACGGGTAAAATAGCTACAAAGGCTTCTATAACCCCTTTCTGTAGGAGAACTCTGATATAGCTTTCTGCTGTTATGACATATAATACCTTTATGCTTTACTCAGAAAAAAGAATATACGTTGTCAAACAATTTATCCTCATCATAGCTACAGTAATGTTTGCTTTTGGTGTATGGCGGATCTATACACATAACAACGTCGCACAGGCCTTAAGTGATTTCGCTGTAACTACTGTACTTATTGTTGCCAGTATATTGATCCACTACCGTCCGGGGTCTTACAATATAGTAACGGTTGTAGGTCTCATTCTCGATCTTGGATTTATACTCTTTGCTATTGAAAATCTACCCCATGCTGCAAGTTCAATGTTGTGGATGGCTTCTTTTGTTCTTTTGGCATTTTTGCTACGTTCACGTTCAGAAGGGTGGTATTGGACGGCTCTAGTTATTGGTACAACCCTCATACTCAACTATTATTTTATGCCACTGCGGTACACCAACTTCGAGATCGTCAGCTTTATCATCAACCTAGTCATCGTCTCTTATTTCGCTACTTGGTATGAACAGATGTATGAAGAGAAGATCATTATGTCTGAACAGCTCAACAAGCAGCTTGACACCCTCGTGTACGAACGTACAAAAGCACTTATAGAGGCCAACAAAAAAGCCCTTTTTGCTCAGGAACGCGCCCAATCAGCTTCTCGCGCAAAAAGTACATTTTTAGCAAATATGTCGCATGAGATCAGAACCCCGCTTAATGCGATCAACGGTTTTATTTCTCTACTGAAAAAAGATGAGACCGACACTAAAAAACGACAACAGATGGAGATCATCCAGGAGGCATCTGCTATTTTGACAGAGCTCATCAGTGATATCCTGGACCTCAGTAAGATCGAAAGCGGTCATATGGAGTTGCACACCACTGACTTTTTAGCCCAAAAGTTTTTTCAGTCGACCATAGACCTGTATCAAGCAAAAGCCAGTGAAAAGAACATTCGAATAGAGAGTAACCTAAGTGATACTCTGACAGATACACTTGTACTGCACAGTGATGCTCTGCGTCTGAGACAGGTACTCAATAACCTCTTTTCCAATGCCATAAAGTTCACACCTGACCATCAACAGATCTACTTCAGTGTAGACTACCATGATGGCGAGCTTCGGATGTGTGTTCGAGACACCGGTATTGGCATCCCTGAAGATGAACTTGAGCAGCTTTTTCATCCTTTTATACAGACCAGCAACAACACTAAAAGTGATTACGGAGGAACAGGTCTTGGAATGGCCATCTCTTTACAGATCGCCAAACTTATGGGAGGAGACCTCACCGTCGAAAGCAAGCAAGGTGAAGGAAGCTCCTTCTTTTTCACTGCCCCTATCAGTGTTGGTACTGCTGTATCATCTGCAGATGAAGCACCTAAGGTGGAAGTACCTTCACAGATCAATGCACACCTCTTGATCGTCGAAGATGTCCGGGCCAACCAGATGTATCTTAAGATGATACTTGATCGCTACCACATAACCCATGACATTGTTAATGATGGTCTTAAAGCTGTTGAGATCTGTCAAAATCATCATTATGACCTCATCTTAATGGATGAGAACATGCCAAAAATGGACGGTATAGAAGCGATGAAAGCCATCAAAAAATATGAGGCTGAAAACCATCACGACCATACACCCATCATCGTCTTGACTGCCAATGCCATCCAGGGAGACAAGGAGCGTCTGCTGCATGCCGGTATGGATGATTATCTCAGTAAACCGGTAGATGCCGATGTGTTGCTAGCAACTATTGTCAGTAACTTAAAAAAGTATCAAGCAACACCATACGGCCTAAAGTAAAATAAATTGAAAGTCAGTATCACTGAGATTAATTATTGTACGTTCTCAGTAATATCTTTGTTCTTCATAGCAATTGTAAAGACAGCACCATTTTTGTTGTTTTTAACACTTAAAGTACCTCCACAATGCTCTTCTACAATAATTTTACTCATATAAAGTCCCAATCCGGTACCATCTTTGGCACCTTTTGTTGAAAAGTAAGGATCATATATCTTTGTTATGATCTCATCATCAATCCCGCCGCCATTGTCTACAACACGCAAGACCGGATTATGCGAATTATTCTCATCAGCATATGTAAAAATACGGATCACTGGGTCTTTTGGCTTCGCCTCCAGCAATGCATCTTCCGCATTTTTCATGAGATTAAGAATAACCTGTTTCAACTCATTTGCGTAGATATTTACACGATTGTTATATTTAAAGTCCACAACAACTTTGATGTTTTTATTATCAAGTGAAATCTGAATAATATTTAACACGTCTTCTATTACCGCTTCAAATGTTGTCTCTTCTTTCTCTTTGTTCTTTTTAAAAAATCTTCTGAAATCTTCTATGGTT
>JALWKG010000166.1 GCA_027081565.1 Helicobacteraceae bacterium | reverse complement strand
CAGTTTGAGCAGGGAACGATCTAGATCGTTATTAGTGAAGAAAGTGATGCCCTTGGCAACACTGATAAAGCATTTAACTTTGTAATCTGCAAAGATTAATTATAATAGTTAATGCTTAAATGATAAAAGGATTCATATGGATTGGGGAAAAGTAGTCTACGTCTTTTTTACCTTGATGTCACTGACATCAACGGCGGGTTTTTTGTACGAACATACATCAACAGCACTCTTTGTAGCTGCAAGTCTGAACCTTGTCTCTACCATCTTAAAGTTGGGTGTTCGTAACCTTTTGGCTGCAGAACTTCTTGCAAGTTCATTGGTAGCAGACCTGCACCTGATCCCGGCTTTTATCTACTTAGAGCTTATAGGCAATATGGAGTGGGCTATTGCACTGGCAATTGGTGCACTTTTAGCCAACCTCTTCTCTATGGCGTTGGTTCTTGTAGAGAGTGCCCGAACGCGAGACGAGTATTAGAAACCAGCTTTTGCTGGTTCAATTTTGAATTTTGAATTTTAAATTTTGAATTATCTTCTGCGTACTACCTTCTCAATTTAACATTCAAAATTCAACATTTAATTTATAACAATAAGGTTTTTTTAATGACATATAATCCATCAGAGATCGAAAAAAAGTGGCAAGCGTATTGGGATGAAAACCGTAGTTTTGAACCAGATGACAGTTTTGAAAAAGAGAAAAAATATATCTTAAGTATGTTCCCTTTTCCAAGTGGACGTCTTCATATGGGTCATGTCCGTAACTACACCATTGGTGACTCTTTTGCCCGTTATTATCGTCAGCAGGGTATGAATGTCCTTCATCCTATAGGTTGGGACAGTTTTGGTATGCCAGCAGAAAATGCAGCGATCAAACATGGTGCCCATCCTAAAAAATGGACTTATGAAAACATTGATTACATGCGAAAAGAGCTCTCATCTTTAGGCCTTTCATTTTCTAAAGAGCGTGAGTTTGCTACCTCTGATCCGCTCTACACCAAGTTTGAACAAGCTTTTATTATCGATATGTTTGAAAAAGGACTGCTTTATCGTAAAAAAGCGGCATTGAACTGGTGTCCGAATGATCTAACGGTTTTAGCCAACGAACAGGTGGTCGATGGCTGTTGTTGGCGTTGTGATACACCGATCGTCAAAAAAGAGATGAACCAGTACTATCTTAAGATCTCTGACTACTCAGATGAGCTGATCGACGACCTTAAGCTTTTGGAAAAAGGGTGGCCTAAGCAGGTTCTTACCATGCAAGAGAACTGGATCGGTCGTTCTAACGGTTTAGAGTTTACTCTGGAATTAGATGAACACTCTCAAAAAATATTACGTGGAAATTTTACAGGTTTTGAAGTCTATACTACCCGCCCAGATACTATTTACGGTGTGACTTATACGGCTTTGGCACCAGAACATGAGCTGGTCACCTATATGATCGAAAACAATATCATAGATGCACGTGTCGCGGCAGAGATCGAGGCGATGAAAAACTCAAGCTCTATTGATCGTCAGAAAAACAAACATGGTGCGCCGCTTGGTATCAATGTTATCCATCCACTGACTAAAAAGCCAATCCCGGTATGGGTGGCCAACTTTGTTTTGATGGACTATGGTTCGGGTGCTGTTATGGCAGTTCCTGCACACGATGACAGAGACTATGAGTTTGCTACCAAATATGACCTTGAGATCACACCAGTGATCGCTTCTGAGAGCGAGGGGATCGTCGAAGGTCGTGCGATGACCGATGCAGGTATGTTGTTTAACTCAGGTGCTTTCAGTGAGATGAACTCAGTAGAGGCACGCAGTGCGATCATCAACCACTTCGAAGCAGAAAAACTGGGTAAAAAAGTGACCAATTACCGCTTGAAAGACTGGGGTATTAGCCGTCAACGCTATTGGGGTGCACCGATACCGTTTATACATTGTGAAGATTGTGGTCTGGTGACTGAGAAAAAAGAGAA
Source organism: Helicobacteraceae bacterium (assembly GCA_027081565.1). Taxonomy (GTDB): domain Bacteria; phylum Campylobacterota; class Campylobacteria; order Campylobacterales; family Sulfurimonadaceae; genus Sulfonitrofixus. The sequence continues at coordinate 2,527 of JALWKG010000166.1, read as the reverse complement.
CCTTCCTGTCACATTGCCAGATGATGCAGAGATCACAGGTGAGGGTAATCCACTGGAACATCATGCTACATGGAAACATTGTAAATGCCCTCAATGTGGTAAAGATGCAGTACGTGAAACAGACACTATGGATACTTTTGTACAGTCCTCATGGTACTTTTTACGTTACACCGCCAGTCCAAAGATCCAGAAAGAGAAGGCTTTTGATAAAGAAGAGTTGAAATACTGGATGAATGTAGACCACTATATTGGTGGGATCGAACATGCTATTTTACACCTGCTCTACAGCCGTTTCTTCACTAAAGTGATGCGTGACCTTGGTTACCTTGACATAGAAGAGCCATTTGACAAACTGTTGACGCAGGGGATGGTACTTAAAGATGGTGCCAAAATGAGTAAGTCTAAGGGTAACACGGTCGATCCTGATGCATTGATAGAGAAATATGGTGCAGACACGGCCCGTCTTTTTATCCTCTTCGCTGCACCACCAACACAGGAGTTGGAGTGGAATGACAGTGCCGTGGAAGGGGCGTATCGTTTCTTGAAACGTTTTTCTGAGCGCAGTGCCAATGCCAAAGCGACCACAACACTCCCAGAGATCGATCATGCTTCACTGAGTAAAGAGGAGAAGTTAGCACGTAAAAAAGTCTATGAGGCGCTACAACGTGCCAACGAAGTCTTTGAAGAGCGCTACACCTTCAACACCATGATCGCAGGTGTGATGGAGGCGATGAATGCTCTTAATGAACAGAAAAACGAAGATGTCTGGACGGAAGGGTACTGGATCTTGGCCGCGATCTTGGAGCCAATCGTTCCTCATGTCGCATGGGAAGTCTCAACGACACTTTTCGAGCGTAACAACCTGGTAAAAAATGAGGTGAAAGAGGAGGTCTTTACTGTAGACACGGTGACATTAGGTGTTGCAGTAAACGGTAAACGACGTGCAGAGATAGAGATCTCTCCATCAGCACCAAAAGAGGAGATCATTGCTACTGCCAAAGAAGCCCTTGCCAAATGGATAGAAGGCAAAGAGATAATCAAAGAGATCGTAGTTCCAAATAAACTTGTGAACATCGTGGTCAAGGGATAAGATGGACTTTCACAGCGCCAAAGTATTCAAGAGCTTTATCTTTACCTTAACGCTTAACACTTTTCTCTTAACGCTACTTTCTGGTTGTGGTTATCTTCCCAGTTCAAAAGAGGCGCGTAAGGTGGTAGGGGAGACGGTCTCTACTGAGATCATCATCTCAATGACCGATCCTGAAAATACAGTGCTGCTTAAAGATGCACTCGACCAAGCGGTGATCCGCCGTTTTCAGACTAACTTACGTCACTCTAAAGCAGCCAAGACACATTTGAAGATCGAGCTTAAAAGTGTGGGCTTCTCACCACTTCAATATGACAGTAATGGTTATATTGTCTCATATCGTACCACCATCAATCTTGGTATTAAACGTACTAAAGAGAATTTTACCAAATCCTACAGTGCCAAAGGTAACTTCGACTTTACCATCAACCCCAACGCTATTATTACGGATCAACAACGATTTGAGGCCATTGCCAACTCTGCAGCAAAAGCGCTGGACAGTTTTGTAGCTCAAGTCGCTGCTGAAGGGTCTAGAGAAGGGTGAGTCCCTCTCTTTTTGCGTTTTTAGACGCCAAACCCCTCTACTATGATGAGATCGATCTTGAGCGGATGCCAAAAACTTTTGAGAGTATAAAAAGTCATTTCCCCACCCCTAAGGTCATCCATGTAGTAGGTACCAACGGTAAAGGGACTACAGGGCGTTTTTTAGCCCATGCCCTTTTACAAAATGGCCTTAATGTAGGTCACTATACTTCCCCTCATATAATTAACTTCAATGAACGCATCTGGCTTAACGGTGAAAATGTCCAAGATGAACAGTTAGAGGCAGTTCATCAAAAACTCTACAAAATTCTTACACCAGAACAGCGAACCTCTCTTAGTTATTTTGAGTACACCACACTTTTAGCGATGTTGGTCTATGAAGGGTGTGACTATGTAGTTCTGGAGGCGGGTCTTGGCGGTGAGTTTGATGCCACCAATGTCTTTGAAAAGACAGTCTCACTTTTTACCCCTATAGATATCGATCACCAATCTTTTTTAGGAGATACTCTCGAAGAGATCGCTGCTACGAAGTTTCGCTCTATGCAAAAACGAGCTATTTTAGGATTTCAACACCATAAAGAGGTGGAGTGTATCTTTGAGAGTATTGGTGAAGCTTGTGGATGCAAGAGCTACAAACTCGAAGAGATCTTAGATGCTTCTCTTCGTCAAGAGATTCAGCATATAGCCACTGAAAAAAAATTAGCACCCTATCTGCAAGAGAACCTCTTACTTGCGCTGAGCGCATTAGATATTCTGGGCTTTGATGCTGATGTCTCAGAGTTATGTGAGCGGCCATTATTTGGACGTTTGACACCTCTGCGACATAATGTCCTTTTAGATGTAGGCCACAATGTCTTGGCAGCAAAAGCGATTGCTGAGACCCTGAAAAATCAAAAA
>JALWKG010000165.1 GCA_027081565.1 Helicobacteraceae bacterium | reverse complement strand
TACACCTACTTCTCTCTTAAAGGAAAAAAATGAAATTTTATGTTGCAACAGACCATGCCGGAATCGATCTTAAAGACATCACGGTAGAGATGTTACGTTCTAAAGGACATGAGGTCGAAGACCTTGGTCCTTTTTCTAAAGACCGCGTTGATTACCCTGACTATGCCATCAAAGTATGTGAAGCTGTTCTAGCTGATGAGACTGCACACGGTGTCTTGATCTGTGGTTCAGGGATCGGTATGAGTATGTCTGCCAACCGTTTTCACGGTATCAGAGCGGCACTTTGTCATGATGCTTACACAGCAACAATGGCACGTGCACATAACAATGCCAACGTCCTCTGTTTTGGTGAGCGTGTTGTTGGTGTTGGTGTTGCTGAGTCTATTATAGACTCATGGATCGCTGGTTCTTTCGAAGGTGGTCGTCACGCCGGTCGTGTTGAAAAGATAGAAGCGATTAAAGGTTAATCATGACACTCTCTACTGAACAACGTGCCATTATAGAAGGTGCTATTCGTGATATTCCTGACTTTCCAAAACCCGGGATCGTCTTTAAAGACATCACCACCATCTTAAACAATCCAGAAGCATACAAAACACTTCAAGACCACTTGCGTGATCGTTATACCTCATATGACTTAGATTACGTAGCAGGCATAGACGCCCGTGGCTTTATATTTGGTGCGGCTCTTGCTCGTGACTTGGGTGTAGGCTTCGTTCCTATCCGTAAAAAGGGAAAACTTCCTTATACTACCGTTTCTGAAAAGTATGCTTTAGAGTATGGTGTAGATGAAGTCGAGATCCATATCGATGCCTTTGGTGAGACTAAAAATGCAAGAGTACTCCTCATAGATGATCTTATCGCTACTGGTGGCACTGCCAATGCAGCGGCATCACTCATCGACAAAGTCGGTGCCAACTGTGTAGAGTCTTGTTTTATCATGGGACTTACCTTTCTTGATGGCATCAAAAAACTAGAAGAAAAGACACCTGTTTACAGTGTGATAGAGGTTAACTAATGTACATCCCATCTCCCTCCAAATTTGATCCTGATGAAAATGGCCACTTTGGTCTTTTTGGTGGACGTTATGTTCCTGAGACACTTATGCCCGCACTTCTTGAGCTCAACGAAGAGTATAAAAAGATCCGTTTTGACAAAGAGTTTTGGGCAGAAGTAGACTACTACCTCAAAGACTATGTGGGTCGCCCTTCTCCACTCTATTATGCTGCCAACATCTCTGAAGAGTTAGGTGCCAAGATCTATCTTAAACGTGAAGATCTTAACCACACAGGTGCCCATAAGGTCAACAATGTCATTGCCCAAGGTCTTATGGCCAAACGTCTTGGTAAAAAGAAAGTCATCGCTGAGACCGGTGCAGGACAACATGGTGTAGCTACCGCGACTATCTGTGCCCTCCTTGGTTTAGAGTGTCAGATCTTTATGGGTGCTAAAGATGTTGAACGTCAAGAGCTTAATGTCTTTAGGATGAAACTCCTAGGTGCTAAAGTTCATGCAGTAGAGAGTGGTTCAAGAACGCTCAAAGATGCTATGAATGATGCCATCCGTCACTGGGTAACCCATGCACGTGACACCTTTTATATCATTGGTACAGTAGCAGGACCACACCCCTATCCTATGATGGTACGTGACTTCCAAGCCATCATCGGTAAAGAGGCACGTGCTCAGGTACTGGAGAAAGAGTCCCGTCTACCTGACCATGTTATCGCATGTATTGGTGGCGGTTCTAACGCTATTGGTATGTTCCAGCACTTTTTGGAAGACAAAAAAGTAGAGTGTATCGGTATTGAAGCGGGTGGTCATGGTGTCGGTACTGACAAACATGGCTGTTCACTGTTAATGGGACGTCCGGGCGTACTGCACGGGCAGATGTCCTACCTACTCCAAGATGACGACGGACAGATCTTAGAAGCACACTCTATCTCTGCCGGTCTTGACTATCCGGGTATTGGGCCAGAACACGCCTTTCACAAAGACAATGACTCCATCACTTATGACAACATCACTGATGAAGAGGCACTCGATGCCTTTGTATGGCTCTCTCGTGCAGAAGGGATCATCCCAGCCTTTGAAAGTTCACATGCTATCGCTTACTTGAAAAAGATAAAAGATATAGAGGGAAAACTCATCATCGTTAACGTCTCAGGACGTGGTGATAAAGATATGATCCAGGCAAAAGACCTACTTAACTTCGACTAGAACGAGCAGCCTCGGCTTCTCGTCTCATAATTAATCCTTAAGTTTTATATTTAAAATCCACATTGTATACTTCTGTTAATGAAGGATTGCAATGTATAAACTGTTATCGATTTTATTACTACCGAGTACTTTTTTATTTTCTCAAGAGTTTTACAATTCAAACCCCCTAGTTGTTCATCGTATCACTCCAGATATCATCAATAATGTCATCTCACAGACCCGTCAAAATGTCGCCTTTCGTATGCAACTCGATCACAAACTTCTAAAAGATGGCCATCAAAGCCGTCTAAACTACTTTTTAATTGTAGATCCATTTCCTAGCTATGGATCTGAATTAAAAGTCCAACTACCAAAAAAAGAGCTGGACAACCTTGACCTGAGTGAGATAAGATCCAGCCTTGATACACTTATGGGTATTGAACTTCATGTACAACACGGAGTACTTTATGACAACAACTCACTAACTGTTGTCAAGTCTACAGATCAAGAGAGTATTATCAGTTTTACATTTAATAAAAGCACTCTACCAAAAGAACTGAAACACTTTGGAGAGATGACAGGTTATGTTTACATCGAAGATGGTGTGTTAACTAAAATCGTTGTTAAAAACTCCAAGCGTTTTGCTCTGCGTGGCATTGAAGTCAACAAGTTTAACAGGACTACTTACTTTAAACCTGTACAAGACAAAGGTTATCTTGTCTCAGGTTCGACCTTGGATATTGTTGGTACTTATGATGATTCTCCTTATGAGGAACATCTTATGGGTACTGTTGTCTCTTACTGGAATGCCAATAGAGAAGAAGTGACTTTTGAACACGGATTGATAAAAAGACGGGTAGTTATAGATGACGATTCTTACAAAGTGGTTGCCTTGGACCTAGACCATTTTTTCCCTATTTTAGGTAAAGAGGCACGTAAAGCCGGTTTTGAGCTGCCCAAAGCATTTGGGATTACTCTGGTCAACATGTTTCAAGACACAAATATGCATATGACCAGTTTTGAGATAGATGGGTTGGGCATCGACCTTAACAAGATCCTTGATGGTGACTCAACCTATCGCAGCCTCACCTATGCACCTCTACTTCGTGCTGATCTGTGGGTTCTTCCTTTTGTCAGTTTTAGTCTTATTTTAGGTGGAACAGACACTAATACAGATGTACATCTTGTCAGTGACTCAGGACTTAGCATACCAAATCCAATACTTCCAAACATCCTGCCTCCCATAACCGTTATTCCTCCTGGTGGAGCACTTAACGGTTCACTGCATACCAACTCTGTACTTTATGGTGTTGGCGCAACAATAGCGGGTGGCTTTGACAACTATTTTACAACCATTGATTTTCAATACATGGTTGCCTATACACCCAGCAAAGATGTCACACTCGATATGATGATCATTACACCAATTGTAGGCTACACTTTTAACGATTACGACACACGTCTCTTTATTGGTGCCCAGTACCAACGTTTGGCACAAGAGATCACCTTTGCTTTAGACTTTAATGATCAAAATGGCCAGCCACACAGTCTTAGTGGAAGCGTCGGCCTGCGTTCTGACGAGTGGGCAGGTGTTATTGGTACAGACTACAGCTTTTCCCGTAATTGGAGTTCAAACCTGCTCTACTCACAAGGTGTTGACAGAAAAAATGTTGTTTTAGGGATCACCTACCGCTTTTAAGTGTTATCGCCTTCTCTCATTTCATATTCTCCGCTAAAATGCCATATAATTTTTTATATAGTTTATGGAGAAACAATGAAACTTACATTATTAAACACCCCTGTTACAGACATCACTGCTGACTTAACGGTCATTTTTTTTACAGAAGAGACTTTTGAAAACAGTGAACATAAAGAGATACTCTCTAAAACAGGTTTTAAACCGACTCAAGACAGTTTCACCATCTTACATGAGAGTGGTTTGGTAGTCTGTGGTGTAGAGAACTATGGCTCAACTGCCCTACGCTCTGCTGCAGCAACGGTTGTTAAAAAGGTCAAAGGTTTTAACTACACCTCACTGAAACTACAGCAATACTATCTTAAAAACGTAGCGGCACTTGTTGAGGGCTTTGTGATGGGTGCTTACAGTTTTGAGATGTATAAGTCTGAAAAAAGTGAAAGTACTCTAGAAGAGGTGATCTTCTCCAGTGATGATTTCAACAATGAAAGTGCAGATTTCACTGCTATACAAAAAAGTTTTGATGATGCACTTATCACTGCAAACGCTACCAACTTTACCCGTGAACTTGTCAACATGACCCCCCAAGACATGAC
>JALWKG010000164.1 GCA_027081565.1 Helicobacteraceae bacterium | reverse complement strand
GGTGGAAATGTAATGAATGAGATGACCAAACAGATGGATAAACTCGGAGGTCAGTGGCCTGAAAAGTGGAAAGTTAAAAGTATGACTTACCTTTCAACACCATTTTTTAATGACATCCATCAGGTCAAAGTAACCGATAAGACCTTTCATAAAGATGCAGAAGTTCTTAGTCTTTATAATGATTATGATTTAACACAAAGAGTCATTGCTGATTTTTCTATGCATATGTTAGAGGGGATTGATGCTGTTTTAGAGATTGAGAATGATAAAACACAAAAGAGTTTTAAAGAAATGCTTAAGTATGTAGGTGAGACTTATAAAGCTATCCCTACAAATAAACTGACAGACCTGTATCTCACAGATGCAGAGGGGAAATTCCTATATGACAACATAGTTACATTTCTTGATTCTGTAACCGCACTCATCACTGAAAACTTATATCAAGTCTTGGATGAGCTAAATCAAGAGATCGAGTATAAACTTGCAGATTATTTTAAAGAGAACTTTCCTAAAGATACCTTTAGTACCAAGCGTAAGATATTAGATGACAGCGCTTATACAGAGTTAAAAAGTATGTTTGCAGAGATTGTTCAGGATATTGCTGTGTTACGAGCAACATTTTTTGATAGAGCAGATAAGCCAGACTCTAGTTACAGTAGGCCTATCTTTTTTAGTGACTTAAGTAAAGGAAGTGCCTTGTTTGATACCCTCAACCGCTTTTTAGATATCGAAACTAATTTAGTCTCTCAACAACCCCGTTCTTTATGGAATGTTCTGTTTAAGGTTTTAAATCATAATATTGAAAAGTATGATAACACTTATGTTAAGCCAGATAAACAGTTCAGTGGTATACCTATTAAAAATATCCAAGTAAGAGAAAAAGATGAATATGATATAAAAACACGACAAGCAGAAGGTGCAAGCAGTTTTACTCGTGCAATGATAAGCTCACAGAGTTATGGACTTCAATCTCAAAGAACCAATGATATTTTAGAGCCAAAGATCTTTAGTGAACGCTATTATAAATTTATAGCAAAGATGGAAGAGAGAGAAAAGAACTATAACTCAAATCCTTCTCAAAAAAACTTAATGGATATTCTGTTTTCACTCTTAGCACAAAGCCCTGTGCATACCATGATAGATAGATGGGCAGGTATTGGCCTGTTTGGTTTAGAGGTTCTACTAAATGATAATGCCGAAAAGAGTTTAAAGGGCTTAACAGTAACCATAGACAAACTCAAGAAACTTTTCGATGATCGATATGTTGGTGAATTAGAAGCCTTTGGTATGGGAAGTTTAGACTACTTTATGATAGAGTCTCACTCAACGAGCAGACGAGTTTTACATGATGATGTGAAAGATTTTTTAACACGCCTAGGAGGCAAGAAAGCGTAATGATTAGATATATATTTCCCTTTATAATACTTCTGCACATTTCACTGTTTGCACAAAGTGAGTTTATGAAGATGTGTGAAAATCCGACTGATTCTCAGTTGGTGACATTAGAAAAGTTTCTTAACCCTTTTCCTCCGATACATACCTCTGGTAAGCTAGTAAAGCTTACAATCAAAAAATGTCATAAATTAGAAAAAGAACTTTTAACAAGAAAAGGTATGATATTAAATAAAGGTAATATTACTGACCTATCTCCATTGAAGTTTTTTGTAAACTTAGACAATATAGTGATGAGTCATAACAATATCAAAGACATAAGCCCACTAGCAAATCTAAAAAAATTAAAAGAGTTAGACATTGGTTTTAACCCTATAAGTGATATTTCTCCTTTAAAAGATTTAAAGCTTACAAAATTACATGTCTATTCAAATGTTCCTAAACCAAATGCTCCTGCAGGATTATATTTTACGCCTATTGCATCTGATATATCAGCTCTTTCAAACATAACAACATTAGAAGACTTAACGGTATCTGGAAATGGGCAAACACTTCCAGATTTGACAAAGTTGGTACATCTTAAATCACTTGCTCTCATTGGTTTAGATATGAAAGATTTTTGTAAGTTTAAGAATTCATCAGAAATTAAAGATCTTTGGTTGTCCAGTAATCATAATTTAGCTTCTTTGCAATGTATTGATAATTTTAAGAATTTAGAGACTCTAACCATCGAAAGAGCTAAAATAACAGACTTGTCCTTACTTAAAGATCTTCCAAAGTTAAAAAAATTAACCTTAAAGGATGTTCCTGTAAGTGATGTAACCCCTTTAGCTAAAATGAAGAGCCTTGAGGAGCTGAGTTTTTTAAAAACAAACATAAAATATTTAAGCCCTTTAAACAAGTCAAAGTCACTCAATTATATTTTGAATGAAAACAGATATAAGTTTTTCACAAAACGGATGTTAAGCGGAGGGTTGCAATCATGGGCACAAACAGTTGGAGACAGAAGTCTTGCACACTGTTCACCGATAGATATAACAGAGTTAAGAGCAGGTGTCTCCTGCTTTGAAAAAGATGGAACACTAAAACCATGGTGGAAACGGATGTTAAAATTATGAGCTACCCAAAAACAATCCTAGAAGTACAAGAGCTTGAAGAAGAGTTTCACAGATGTGGATTAAGTCCAAACGATTATCTTCTTATTACTATTGCGTTAAAAATAGATATTCATGACAACTACACTAAACCGAGTAAAAACTTTGAAGATAAAATGCTTGCCTCTATGAAAGAAGTGAACAAGCTTTTAAGAGATGTATCTCGCAAGTCATAAATGAAATGCTAAGCTGTAAACTTCCATTTCAAAAGCCAAGAAGAGATACATAAAGATCTTAAACGATCAAGTGAGGTTATCATCACTCAGAGAGGCCATGGTTTCATATCAGATCAAAGAGACTTGTTAGGGGTATTTAGAGCAGTTTCTGTGAGAAATTGTATGTTTTTACAGTAATAATGTGTGATTTTAAAGAAAACTTAACATTATGTCTATAGAATATAACTAATTTCTACAAGGAGTAATAATGAACAACCCAGTTTTCATTTCGATCAAAGGCAGCACACAAGGTCTTATCACCGAAGGTGCTATCACACCAGAGTCAGTAGGTAACAGTTACCAGGATGGTCACGAGAACGAGGCGATGGTCAAGTCATTTGAGCACGCTATCAGCATCCCCCGCGATCCACAGTCGGGTCAGCCTTCGGGTCAGCGTGTCCATGAGCCGTTAGTGGTCTCTAAGCTATTCGACAAAGCATCTCCATTGCTTTATAATGCACTGACAACAGGTGAGACACTAGAAGAGGTAGAGCTCAAATGGTACCGTACCAGTTATGCAGGTAAGCCAGAGCACTACTACAGCATGGTGCTTGAAGATGCTGTCATCGTTAATATTGAAGCTTCTATGAGTTCAGAACCAGGAGAGAAGACAACCCAGGTAGCACCACTTGAAAAAGTAGCTTTCTCTTATCGTAAGATCACATGGAGACATGAGACGGCAAGTACATCGGGAAGCGATGACTGGCGTAAAGGTGTCGGTGCATAACCTTCACATCTCAGAAAAGGGGTTTGCCCTTTTTCTCTATGAAGCCCTTCTAATGACTTTATCTATTTCTTCGTAAAATTTTTAGAATGACTTATCCTATCTTAAAGGCTTGACATGTCAATGTTACGCGATATGGCCGATGGCTACCACCAGGAGATCACCGCAAGCCTGAGACTGCTGCACTACACCGCCAACCCACTGCTTACTGCACGTTCAAACGGCAGCTTCTCGGTCTTGAGTGTCGAAGGTGACAGCGGAGTCTCTACCCCCTACAGCTATAGCGTCACCTTCATCAGCGATGACACCATCAACATCGAAGAGATCGTCGACACCGAAGCCCAGCTTAACTTCAACGACAGTACCAACCCGCTCAACTCCAAAAAGATCTACGGTAAGGTCTATGAGGCGAGAGAGGCCTCTGTAGTTGCCCGTAAAAGACGCTACATCATCACCCTTGTCTCACCGCTGCACTACCTGAGCCTCAACCGCCGTTATGAGATGTTTCAGAACAAACCGGTTGCAAGTATTATCCAGGAGATCGTAGGACGCTATGAGAGTCTGCTCAACCTCAAACTCGACTCCAAGATAGATGAACAGAAGCTCGCCAGCCGCGAGCAGTGCACCCAGTACGCCCAGAGTGACCTAGAGTTCATCAAGATGCTCTGTGAGAGTGAGGGCTATGTCTTCTTGTGTGACGCCTCTCTCAATGAACCCTACACCATCACCCTCTGTGAACTGAGTGAACATGCCAGGCTAAGCACTAAAACATCAAACGCCACCTTCAACATCGCCAAACACTTCAACGCCTCTGCTCAGGAGCAGAAGTACTATGAAGGAAGTAAACCCTCACTCGACATGCGTGCCGTTACGGGGCAGCATATCCATGCACCACTCTTAGGAGACAACGAGTTCTCGCAGGAGCTTCGTGTCAACCTTGTCAAAGAGCGTCTGCGTGACCGCCTCGATGACCTTGAAGCGTCTCGCTTTAAAGACCTGCAGCGCTACTCACAGGTCGATTCACAAC
>JALWKG010000163.1 GCA_027081565.1 Helicobacteraceae bacterium | reverse complement strand
GTTGAGTGAGGAGTCATAAGAGAAGTCAAGCATTGCACGTCTAAAGTGACTACAGAGAATAAAGAGTTCATCAGCAGAGACATCCCGGTCTTTAAGGTACTCTAAAAGATCAGCAATAACAGGACAGTCGCCTATCTCTTTATAACCACGTATGACTTCCATAAAGTAATCAAAGACACCAGCGGCATAGTGTTGCAAAAAATAGTCGCTTTTGATACTATGAAGTTCTAGGATCTTAATAGCCTCATCAAAGTAAAGCCACTCTTTTAGGATATGGCCTTTGGCCTCTTCTAAAAGTGGGAGTGCCTTATAGAGGTTAGGTACTTTTTCATTGATCATGGTGACTCCAAATTGGTGGCATATACAGTATAGTACCACATATTATACGAAGTCGATATCTAATCTTGTATGTTGTTCTTCTTCAGAGATAAGTACCTGTAGGAGCACAAACATTGTTATACCCCCGTTGCGCTCAAGTATTACACAAATAACTCTTTATGATTACACTTATGGCCAGTAGATAAGAGAGTGATAAAGACTTGGAATATGTGGGGATTTTTCACTCTAGGCAAAGTTGCCTAGAGCCTTTTGTTACTTTTTCTTACTTGCAGTTTTTTTAGCAGTTGCCTTTTTGGCTACTGGTTTTTTGGCTACTTTTTTTGTAGATTTTTTAGCGACTTTTGTAGCTGGTTTGGCTGCTTTTTTAGTGCTCTTTTTAGCTGCTGCTTTCTTAACAACTTTTTTAGCTGTTTTCTTAGCTACCTTCGTTGCTGCTTTAGTAGTAGTAACCTTTTTCTTGAGTACTTTTTTAGTCACTTTCTTAGCGACTGCCTTTGCTGTACCTTTTGGTGCTACTTTTTTTGCTGCTTTTTTTGCAACTGCTTTAACTGCTTTTTTCTTTAGAACTTTTGCCATATTATGGTCTCCTTTGTTTGTATCTATAACTATTATAGAGCAATAAAGAACAAAAATACCTTTATTAGCATGGTATATAAAAATCTGTAACCAGAATATTCGACTTTATCATGACCATTGTAATGCTCTGAAAAGTACTGTTTTTTCTTTTAAAAATCTTTGTCCATCTTCTCAAAAAAACGTCCACCCATAAGCAGGGCCAAACCATCAAAAAACAAGCTGAACCCGACCAGAAGGCCTATAAGGTAGACCGAGGTAAACGGCCATCCCAGCACAAAGATTAGAGCGATCGCTATGGAAAGCATCGCGTTGATAGACCACAGTATCCAGCCTTTGTTCGGATAGAGCGATGAGGCCAGCATAAAACCGCCAAAAGCATCCATAAAGAAGTAGATGGAAAGCAGCAGGCCCAAAGTAGCGATGCCTCCCAGTGGTGAGAACAACATATAAAGCGCAACACCTACAAGCGCAACACTTTTAAGCCATCCTCCCCAGTCCTCTTTGTCTGTCATGAAGGTAAAATACCCTGCCATCAGGCCTGCCAGAAGCATCATCCAGGCGACAAAGATCACTACGGCATAAGAGGTAAAGATAGGAAAGAGTATCCCTAACAGTCCCAAAACGATAAAGATCGCACCTGCTGTTTTTGCATACTTACCAAATTTTTTAAGTAAATTAACTTCTTTTGGTTGGTTCCATATTATATCCACCTCTCTATTTTTAATATATTTTGAACTACCGGTTTTTTCAGCATCTCAAGCATCATCGCACCCATCATCTGTTTAGCAAGCATCACATAGGCTTCACTAATCGTTGGATGGGGATGAATAGAGCTAATGACATCTTTAAGTGTCATACCGTTAGCAACGATCAACGCGGCTTCTCCACCTGCACTGTGTGCCTCTTCATGCATCATCGAAATACCCACGATCTTTTTACTGCTTTTTTCGACAACAAATTTTAAGTAGCCATAATCTTCACTCTTGATCTGGGACTTGGCCTCCGTTGCAAAATCAAAGGTGTCAACGACGACATCTATGCCCTTTTGACGTGCTTCAGCTTCACTGAGACCTGCCATCATAATGTTAGGACTGCTAAAGAGCACCCAAGAGTTAATGTCATAATCTACACTGAAAAGGTTATGTTCGAGAAAAAGGTTTTGTGCAATGGTATGGGCAGCAAACTGCGCCGTGTGAGCGAACTTGGGAAAGCCATCCACCACATCACCATTGGCATAAATATGCGGATTGGATGTCTGAAGATGTTTTGAGACGATGATACCTTTTTTACTCACCTCAACACCTGCATTTTCAAGGTTAAGCGATGCTATGTTGGCAACACGCCCAGCAGCACTCAGGACCCGATGAGAACTGATCTTTTTCTCAACACTCTCTTGCATATAAGAGATCTCAAATATGTCATCTTCAAAATCTACTCTTGTAATATCAGCATTTAGAAACATATTAATCATGGGATTTTCTTGGAGACGCTTCAACAAAAATGAGGCTGCTTCTGTATCTATGTTGCTTAAAATCTTATCTTTACGACCAAAGAGATTGATCTCGACATCAAGTTCTGACAAGATCATAGCAAATTCAACCGCTATGGCACCTGTTCCAATGATACTAAGACTTACAGGACGCTCCATCTCGGCAAAAAACGTGTTATTTGTCCAGATCTTACCTACTCCCGTCCCTTTATAGGGAGGGATAAAACTATGAGAACCTGTTGCGATCAAAGCTTTGTCAAAACTGATCTCTCTACTGCCCTCTTTTGTCTGCAACATCAGAATCTTGTCACTTTTAAAAGAGGCATCTGCTTTAATAAGATCAACATTATCAAGTGTATTGACAACACTTTCGGCAGCATAAAAACGTTTGTTTAAAATCTGCTCTTTTCGCTGCTTGATCTCTTCCCAGACTTGATCGTAGTGCTCTTCTTTTATACTAAAGCCAAAACGTGTCAAAGCCTTCATCATCTTGATCTCTTGACTGCTCGCTTCCATGATCTTTGAGGGAATACAGCCTTGAAAAAGACATTCACCACCTAGTTTTCCTTCACTGTCGATCAGCGCAATTTTACTTTTGCTATTGAGCTTTCCATATTCTATTGCTACCGGTGTTCCGGCAGGTCCCGCACCTATGATCACCAGATCATAATGTGTCTCGGTGGCGCTTGTAGTTGACATACACTATCCTTTATTATTAACGATTATTGTAATTGAACGCTCTGAATATCTTATCTGCTCAAAGAGCTCAGGTTTAGTCCTCTGAGGTATTACGTTTCAATAACCTGATATAGTAGAACATCGTGATCTCTCCAAAAAACGGTCCAAAGATGTTAAAGAAGGGAACAAAGTTAAAAAGTGTTGTCACTATACTGATAGTCACCAATCCACTTTTATGCTTTTCAAGTTTTTCCTGCTCATTACTTTTAAGAATAAGTGCAGCACTGTCCACTACAAAGGTATCCTTGATCAGCCATGTCCATAATCCGATCTGTATTATAAAGTTCAATATCGGTATAAAAAGAAGCGGGAAGACAGCTACAGAGACCACCATATAGATACCAATATCCATCAAACGGTTTCCGCTTGTTTCGATCTCATCTTCTTCTAAAAGATTTTCGTAAGGAAAATGCTTTTTACTAAGATCACTTAAAAGCGTCTCACTGAAAAAGCTGGTGGCAAAAAGCATACTGACGATGATGGCACCATATATAAAATAAAAGCCTAACATATACGAAATACTTGACTCCACCGTCTCAAAAGGCAACCAGTTCAATAACTTTAGAAACTGCCCATGAATATAACTAAAATTAAAAAACCAGACTGCTCCCCAAAAAAGGGCACTGCCCAAAACAATGATCAGAGAAAATGAACTGTATTTCTCTTTAGAGACCTTCTCCAAGATCATATTTCCAAAAAAAGCCAGTACCAAGGCGAATGTGACCAGAACCACGATAAACCATGTAAAAGTGGCTAACATCCAAGCTCCATTAGAACGTATCATCGAGTAAGGTACAAGGTCTATAAAATAAGCACTGAAAGCTACTAACCCATCCCACATAAAATAACCTATCACTGACCACACCAAAGTCACACCTACACCGAGAAACAGTGCCAACTTCATCGTCTTGTAATTGAGGATCTCTTTAAAACCAAAAAATATGGACTCCATAACATCTTGCATCTTTTCTCCTTGTTTTTATAGACTTTTATAACTCTATTATTATTTTACTCCAAAAACGGTATCAAAAGTCACCGCTTGGTCAACAACATTGATCCTGGACATACAATCACTCTTTTCGCTCTGCATTCACGCTTTTTAAAAAGAGCAATAGTACCAGTAGGATAATGATAACACTCAGATACCTTGAGACAAGATTTAAGAGTTGGATCACCTCACTGCCAAAAAAGTATCCCAAAGCAGTAAATGTCGTTGCCCAGAGACTCACAGCCAAGAGATCGATGATGAGAAATTTGACTACAGAATATTCTGACGCACCGATGATCAGCAGAGAGGGGATATGTGCACCATAGATATAGCGCTCAAAAAAGAGGATCCATGAGCCATAACGACTAAAGATATCTTCAGTTTTTTTGACCTTTTTCTCATGATGC
>JALWKG010000162.1 GCA_027081565.1 Helicobacteraceae bacterium | reverse complement strand
TCTTTTTAAGGTCATCATACCCTTTAGGTTTGATCTCTTGCAGAGCGATACTGATAGAACCTGCCCAGATCAGAGCAAGAGCGATCCACACAAACTTTTTAGCACCGGCATAGACACCAATAAAGTGAAAGATAATAGTTAATATAATAGCAACACTCAGTACAATAGTCAGGCTCATTTGTTTAAACTTTCTCCTCTAGGATGCATCTCTATACCGCTCTCTTCAAACATCTTCTCTCCAAAAATAGTTACAGCCCAGGTTCCTAAGACCATCAATAAGGCCATTAAAACTAAAAAGCCGATGGCCACAGAGTACCGTTTTAAAAGCGCGATCATTTAGAACGGTTGCTTTCAGAAGGTTTTTCGAGGTCAGCACCTATCCAGTCAACACAACGCGAGGTGTGAAAGTCACGCTCATAGTCGTCAGACTTTAAGAGGTCTCCCTCTAAACGCCAGCCAAGCTCTTTAGAGATAAGCACAGACTGTGAGATGGTACGACGCATCTTGTTTTCACAAATAATAGTTTCGCCTTCGTTAAAAAGCTTTTTAACGCCATCCATGCGTGAAGTGGTCATATTGTAGTGTAAAGCGATCATTGTTGCTAACATCATAGTGATGCTGATCATCCCTTTTTTAAAGGCTCCTTGCGGCATAAAGTCCCGTGTGGTGACAAAAGCAGTTACGCTTAAAATAAAAATACCGATAACAATGTAAACGATCTCTAGTTCAAAAAAGAGTTCCATCTAACTTCCTTAGCTTATGTGCTGTGATTCCCATGCCTCAAAGGCCGGGGTAAAGTACTCTATACGTACTTTTTTAAACTCTCTAGAAGAGTAGAGTGGCATATGTGACTTTGCTTCTATCTCTTTTGACATCTCAGAGATAATACCGTTAGTCTCTTCTGTCGTCTTTCCATGAACCATAGTAAAGAGGTTAAAAGGCCAGTTTGCATATTTGGGGCGAAGGTAACAGTGACTAACAGCACTAAAGGCTGCTGCTGTCTCTCCTATCTTTTCACCCTTATCTGCATCAACATCCCAAACAACCATAGCATTGGCATTGAAACCAGCCTTGCGATGGTTTAATATAGAGGCAAAACGACGCATTATGCCTGCTTCTTGCAATTCTACCAAAATAGCAAAGAATTTCTCATAGCTAATACCCAATTCGTCAATAGTTTCTTTAAAAGGTTCACTCTCAATAGCAATATCATACTGCGCACGCTTAATGACTTCATGATGCAGTGGGGTCATCTCTATCTCAGTATGTTTGACCTTTTTTACCTTCTCTTTTTTCTCGTCTTTACCGGTAGTATTAAGTTTGACAGAGATCTTAAAGAGTTTCAGTGTTGGCAACATGATGTACTCTTCAGCTTCAGTAGTCTCAGCTAAGATCTCCAAGGTCTTTTCCAGTCCCAGTCTAGAGTCCGGTGCTACAGCCAAGGTAAACCAGATGTTAAAGTCATGGTTGCGCTCATAGTTATGAGAGATACCTGGGTGAGAGTTGATGATCTCAACAGCCGCATCGATCTTCTCTGGTGCGATTTTAAAGGCTACAAGTGAAGAGGTGTACCCTAATCGTTTTGTATCGAAAATAGCGGATGTTTGGCGAATGATGTTGTTGGCTTTCTCTTCTTGTAAAATAGCAAGGACTTCATCTTCACTAATACCAAGTTCATTGGCTATGGCCTCAAAAGGCTTGGCAACGAGTGGAAATTTTTTTTGAATGCGAGAGAGTATCTCTTGTTTCATTGTTTTCTCTTTATAATTAGAATTATTTATGTGATATGAATTGTAATACTTTTGTCTTAGAATAGAATTGATATGTGTCAATTGACCTTAATCAAGGGCTTTAACGTCTGTATTTGGGTAAGCTTTTATCCATAAATTAAGGATGACTATTGAGCTATTTCCCAGCATTTATTAAACTTGACAATAAAAAGATCTTAATCATTGGTGGCGGATATATTGCTTATGAAAAGTTAGATCATCTTTTGGACTTTACGCATGACATTAAAGTCATTGCGCTTGATCTGTCAGAACAGATGCAAACACGAATAGAAAAAGAGAACCTTGTCTATGAAAAGCGTGCTTATAATGTCGGGGATATTGCGGACTTTGCAGTCGTTGTAGTAGCGGTAGATGACATCCCGCTGCAAGCAGCGATATTTAAAGAGAGTAAGTTGTACAACTGTCTATGTAATGCTGTAGACTCTGTAGACTACTGTGATTTTATTTTCCCGTCGTATATCAAAAAAGATGACCTGACCATAGCGGTCTCTACTTCGGGTGCCTCACCTGCTATGGCCAAGCACCTCAGACGTTTTTTAGAACGTGTCATTCCTGATGGCATAGGGGAGTTTTTAAAAGAGATGAAGCAACTTCGCAGTACCCTTCCAAAAGGAAAAGAGCGCATGAAGATGTTAGACGAAAAAGCAGAAAATTATATAAAAGAATGGAGTAAATAATGTTAGCAAAAAAATGGTTGGTTCTTGGTGTTGTATTTGCATTTTTGGTGATGGGTTTCTTGTCGATGAAACGGGCCATGCCTGAACATAAAGAGATGCATATCTATAAAGAGATCAAACTTTACAGCCCCTATTACTTTGAAAAAACTATCGGTGGACTGGCCATCATAGACAAACGTGATGATTTTAAAGAGAAACCAAGCGCTGCTGATGTTATGCACCGCATGGATGAACTGGACCAGGAGTGGGGTGAAAAACATCTTCGTGTAGAAGAGAGCGATCTCATCATCATGGGTGACAACAACCAGACTGTTGTTAAGATCTTTATTAAGACACCTGAAGAGCGCAAGTTTTTAAGAGACTTCTATGGTATCTAATAGCAAGTAAATAAGATAAGCAGTATCGTTACTACTGCAGTCTGTGCTTGGAAAGACAAGATCGTTTTTTTTGATTTAATCCCTCGATACATCCAGCAACAACTAGTTCATGAGCATTTTAGCGTGAAGCACTATGTTTAACCCACAAATTAAGAGCAATTCTAAACCCCAGTATTACAGATCATTAAAACCTCTATTACCTTAGATGTGAAAGATGAATCAGTTGTTATTGCTCATAAAAATCCAACGATATTTTTTACCTTTATATGAGTAAGTGATTGGAGTGTTTAAACACCTCCGGGTGTTTAAAACTATATTAGGTTTAGAACGATATTGAAATTTTGGTACATTGAAGATAGATCTGTAATTTCATATAACATATAATGTTAAAATAAATTAATAAAAGTTTAATGTTAATGATTGTAATCTTTCTCTGAATTGAGAGGTTGTTTTTCAGCCATTCAATAAAATATAAGGAGTCTAAGATGAAAATTCTAGCAATGGTCTCAGCATTAGTTATGAGTGTGTCGCTGTGGGCGGTCAATATAAATTCAGCATCAGTCGAAGAGTTGTCGACACTTCCGGGTATCGGGCAGGGGACTGCAGAGAAGATCGTGAAGTATCGTAAAGATCATAAGTTCAAGACCACCGCAGAATTGATGGAAGTCAAGGGAATCGGTGAGAAGAAGTATGAGAAGATCAAAACTAAATTGAGTATTTAAATATACATCACATCCCAAACACAATAGAGGGGTTATAGTCTTGCTATAACCCACATCCCTCAACATCACATCTAGATTTATCTTTCGTCACCTACATATTTGAAAAGTATCAATAAGTTTATAATCGGTATAATCATCACTATACAGTACAACTTAGGAGTCTCTATTGAGATATATCGTTACCATATTATTGATTTTAAGCACATTTTTACAAGCTGCACCAGTGGTAGATACAAATAGTTCTACAGAGAACAATGAGACAAATCTCAGTAAAATATATATTCCTGTTCACTATAAAGATTATGATTGGGATATTGGTGTCATTGGCGGTCTGACTTTTGAAGGCACGCAGATAGATTATCAGCGTTACACCTTTGGCACAGGTATCCATGCTGCTTATCACTATAATGAATATGTGACTTTTCATGGAGAGTATGTAAAGTACTTTAAGACAATTGCTGCTTCAAAGTATGACAGTGCTGCTAAAAAAATCATAGAAAAGGCAACGACTACAAACATCATGGCAGCAAGTGTTGCTTTTGACTTTTCAGCAGAACGAACCTACAGCCTTTTTGCTAAAGCAGGTCTAGGTTATGAGTTTAAAGATGATACAAATGCACGAGATCCAAAAGCAGCAGTCTCCTTAATGGGATTTGGTTTTCGCTATCAGTTTACAAATCATCTAAGCGGATATATAGAAGGGCGTTGGAAAATGCGTTTGACTAATATTAGTGAACCAGACAACTCTCTTATAGGTACTACTGGTCTAGACTATCACTTTGGGCTTTCAGATGAAAAGTCCAGGTTGATTGTAGAAGCTGATGAGCATAATAAAATGATAGACGATATTATAAAGCAACGCGTTGAAAAACTAAAAGAATAAGATAAAACTGTTTTAATGACTTTTTTTAAGAAGTAAAAAAATGCAGCTTTTGATAAATGAAATTTGTCATAAATTGTAAAAAAGATTTTTTTG
>JALWKG010000161.1 GCA_027081565.1 Helicobacteraceae bacterium | reverse complement strand
CTTGTGACTCAAAAATCATATTTTTCATAGTTTATAACTCCAATTCAGGTGACATTTTATCATCTCTTTGGTTGGTATCTCTTATGTCAAAATATTGGCGCAACCAGACAAAGTAAAGGGCCGCCACGACAAAGACACTTCCGAGCAGCATCGTGATCGTTGCTAAAGAGAGACCCGCTTCAACCAAAAAGCCTATGGCAACTGAGATAACAGCTACTGTGAGTAGAAATACCATGTCATTATAAGCTACGATACGACCATAATAGGCCTTGTCTGTATGTTGTTGCAGAAGTGTGTAGGTATAAGACCAAAGTGTTGTTGTCGCAAACCCTACAAAGACAGATGCAACCAATGAGAGATAAAAGTTCTCTATTACTAACGCCCAGACTATAATACTCAGTGCCTGATAGACAAAGAGATAGGGCAATGTTTTCACGTTGATCCATTTGCCAATAACGATGGGACCGATGACAAGACCAACAGCACGTAATGAATGTATAAGACCTAATCCAAGGGCAATCGCTACTACTTGTGTGTAATATTTTTCTACCATTAAAGCGACTAAGGCATCAAAAGCTGTAAAACCAACAAAGGCATGCAGGAACATAAGGTGTTTGATGTGGGGTGCTGATCTCAGGTAGGCAAAACTTCCTTTAAACATAGCACCAAAACTCTCATGTTCTTTCTCCTCAGCTGCAGGAAAGAGAACGGGCAGGAGTAACATCAATGCGACCACAAAAAGTGAGGCATCCAGCAAAAAGGCTGTTTTAACCCCTACCAAGTAGACAACAAATCCACTGATCGCCATACCAAAGGTGTAAGAAAATGACCAGATAACAGAGTGTATCTCGTTGGCAAGCTTCAAACTGTTTGCCTCCAAAATCCTGGGAAGCAGCGACATTTCCAAAGTAAAATAGAAACTAGAGGCACCCATACGTATAAAGACTAAGGTAAACAGCAGCCATAAAAGGTCACTGCTTCCTACTAACATCAGGGGCAAAGTAGACAATATCTCTATAACGATCAAACCCATCATAAGTTTTTTAGGCGCGATCTTATCGATGAGTACCCCGCTGAGAGGAGCTTGCAAGACTCCCGGTAAAAAGTGAAGTGCGGCAGTCATGGCAATGACAAAGGGAGAGACCTCCATCTGAATAAGCAGCGTATAGATCGCTACGTTGGAGAACCATGCCCCAAAATAGGCAATAAGTTGAATGAGAGAGAGTCGTCTCAGCAGTGGTTCTGCTTTTAAAAGTGTAATATAGTGATTCATAACTGCAAGGATATCCAAGATGCATTAATAGTGCGCTAGATTAACCTTTTCATTACCTTTTTTAAGGTAAAATTCCATAATTTATTTTCCATTTTTATGAGGGTTTTCAATGAAAAAAGAAGTCAAAAAAGTTGTACTTGCCTACTCAGGCGGACTCGACACCAGTGTTATTTTAAAGTGGCTCCAAGATGAGTATAAGTGTGAAGTCGTAACCTTTACTGCAGACCTTGGTCAAGGTGAAGAGCTGGAACCAGCACGTATTAAAGCTTTAGAGCTTGGGATCAAACCTGAAAATATTTTCATTGACGATCTACGTGAAGAGTTTGTAAAAGATTTTGTCTACCCAATGTTCCGTGCCAATGCGATCTATGAGGGTGAATATCTTCTAGGTACGTCTATTGCCCGTCCACTGATCGCTAAGCGTCAAGCAGAGATCGCAAAGATCACGGGTGCTGATGGTGTAAGCCATGGTGCAACCGGTAAAGGTAATGATCAAGTCCGTTTTGAGATGGGTTATTTGGGTCAAGACTCTACACTGACCATCATCGCACCATGGAGAGAGTGGGATCTTAACTCTCGTGAAAAACTTCTCACTTATGCAAAAGAGCATGGTATTTCTATAGACCAGAAGCACATGGACAAAGATGGCAACCCAACTGTCAGCCCTTACTCTATGGATGCCAATCTTCTTCACATCTCTTATGAAGGTCTTCACCTCGAAGACCCTAACGCTGAGCCTGAAGATGAGATGTGGTTATGGACCAACTCTCCTGAAAATGCTCCGGATGAAGCAGAGTACATCGAGATCGGTTATGCACATGGTGATCCGGTAACACTTAACGGTGAAGCACTGAGTCCTGCAACAATGCTGAAGACACTTAATGAGTACGGTAACAAACATGGTATTGGTCGTATCGACATCGTAGAGAACCGTTTTGTTGGTATGAAGGCACGTGGTTGTTACGAGACTCCGGGTGGAACGATTATGCTTAAAGCTCACCGTGCTATAGAGTCGATCACTCTTGACCGTGAAGCTGCACATCTTAAAGATGAGATGATGCCTCGTTATGCGAAACTGATCTATAACGGTTTTTGGTTCTCTCCTGAACGTGAGATGCTACAAGCGGCTATCGACAAAACACAGACCTTTGTCAATGGAGTCGTACGTCTTAAACTCTACAAAGGTAATGTTATCGTGGTTGGACGTCAGTCCGCTGATACACTGTTTAACCCAGAGTACTCTACATTCGAAGAAGATGAAGTCTATAACCAAAAAGATGCAGAAGGGTTTATTAAACTTAATGCACTTCGTTTTATTATTGCAGGTAAGACACGTAACAAGTAATTTAATCGCCCAGTTCCTGGGCATTTTCCCTCTAAAAATATTTCTATAAAGGCGCACTATGAGTACCGTAAAAATCGATCCAGAATCACAAGAGTTTAAAGACACTTTAGAAAAAACCGTCCGTTTTACTGACAAGGTGGTGTCACAGTTTGGTTGGGCATATAACCCAGACCAAGAGATCAACCAAGGCATACAGTATGGCCTGACCAGAAATAAATTGATGCATGGCAAACGCTACTGCCCCTGTTTCTTTGTCACAGGTGAGCCAGATGACAGAATCTGTCCTTGTCCTCCAGCTATTGAAAAAGAGATCCCTGAAGATGGTGTCTGTCATTGTCAGATCTTCTGTACTCCAGAATATGCTGCTGCACAAGCACAAGAAGAGATCATCGAAGAGGTCGTACACCAACACTCACGTGGCCTAAGTAAAGAAGAATGTGCTGTTTTAGTTAATAAAGATGAACTTGACGGTGATGAACTTATCGCCCTACTCGAAGCTAGAGATTTAGGTATGGTCCACTTTACCCTTGTAGACGTTCGTGAGCCTATGGAGTGGCAGATGGGTCACATCAAGGGAGCAGACAAGATCATCCCAACCAGTAACTTCTTTGCTGCCTTGGATGAAGCTAAACTGCCACAAGATGAAAATGTCATCGTCTACTGTCACGTTGGTAGCCGTAGTGCGCACTGTGCCCGTATCTTGGCAGACATGGGTTACACTAAAGTTGGTAATCTCTCTTATGGAATTGTCTCATTTCCTGGTGAAAAAGAGCAATAAAATCCAGTAGTTTTCACTCTAGGTGGCTTTTTGCCACCGCCTCTCTTTACAAGTTATCTCCTTCTTTACCTTCTCACGCTACAATTACGAAAATAAATTAGGATATTTCATGAAAGTATTATTGATCAAAGATGTTAAAGGGCTTGGAAAAGCAGGTGAAGTCAAGGAAGTCAAAGATGGCTATGGTCAAAACTTTTTAGTAGGCAAAGGTCTTGCTAAAGTCGCAACCAACGAAGTCCTTAAAAAGCATGCTTCAGCAGAACGTAAAAAAGCTGAAAATGAAGAACAAGAGCTTGCCGACCTGAAAGTACTTGCTGAAAAGCTTGACAAGGTTAAAGTAACAATAACTAAAAAGCTGGGTAATACTGGTCACCTTTTTGGTGCAGTAACTAAGGATGAGATCGCACATGCACTTAAGAAACAGCATGATTTAGAGATCGACAAAAAGCATATCAACCACAAAGAGGCGATTAAAAGTACCGGTATTCATGACCTTGACTTTAAACTCGGTCACGGTATGCACGGAACGATTCACTTAGAGGTTATCGGTGAGTAACGCTACTGAGCATAAAGCTGGTTTTGTCGCATTAGTGGGTCGGCCTAATGCCGGAAAGAGTACCATGCTTAACTGGATACTTGGTGAAAAGATCGCTATGACATCACAAAAGGCCAATGCAACACGTCGCCGTCTCAACGCTATTGTAATGCACAATGATGATCAGCTTATCTTTGTTGACACCCCTGGCTTACACGAAAAAGAAAAAGTACTCAACCAATTTATGCTTGAAGAGGCCCTCAAAGCTATCGGTGATTGTGATGTACTTGTCTACTTAGCACCTGCAGCAGATTCCGTTAAACACTACAAGCACTTTTTGGAGGTTACGGCTAAAGGCCGTAAACATATTATTGCCCTCTCCAAAATAGATCAAGTCTCTCAAAAAGAGCTATTGTCTCGTATTATGGAGTACAATGCCTTTTCATCATCATTCGAGGCACTGATTCCTATGTCTGTAACAAAAAATGTAGGTAAAAATGATCTTCTTGATCTTATTGCAAAACAACTTGACAACTCACCATACCTCTTCGATCCCGATGATCTTACAGATGAACGACTGCGTGATATCTACAAAGAATTTATCCGCGAAGCAATTTTTGACAACATAAGTGATGAGATCCCCTATGAATCTGATGTCGTGATCGATAAAATCGAAGAAAAAGGTAAGATCGAGCATATTCGTGCCACTATCATTATAGAAAAAGATAGTCAAAAAGGGATTATTATTGGTAAAGGTGGTGCTGCCATTAAACGCATTGGCCAGGGCGCTCGTCAGAAGATAGAACAACTCGCTGGCAAAACAGTCTTTCTTGAACTTTTTGTCTCAGTGAAAAAAGGGTGGACCAATGATAAACAGATGCTCGAAGAGCTAGGCTATATCAACTAACAGACCCTATTGTAATAAACACAAACTCTTTGAAAATGGTTCTTTAAAAAAGTCGACCATCAATCTGAGTTTGATAACAATATATTATCTCTGTATTTAAAATAACCATAATCACTATTTGAACACGCCTCACACACATTTCATTTACATACTTTGCGCATAAATGTATAAATATTCCAATATTTATCTTTTTATTTAACACATAAGAATATATTTAAGTTTAATATGGCTAAAATGAAGTTAGAAACAGAAGATAGATAAGTTTTCATTATTATCTTCTCTATTTAAATTGTCTGTTGATTATAATAAAACAGTATAGAGAGTTACGTTCAATTAATTTTGAATAATTTACAGCATTAGGATTTATTGCGATGAGTACAACGCAACAACCGGCATTTACAAGTGTCCTTTCTATTAACCCTTACAAAGAGACTTACTACGTAGGTGCATCTGGTAAATTAGAGCAAGCTAGATCAATATCTTTTTCTAAAACCCAGTATGCAATGTCCTACCTTAACACCAATGATTTTTTAACAGCACTTGTTGGCGTAAGTAAGAACATACCAGATGATGATCTGCCATTTGCCATTGAGAACAAGGTTTATGAAGATCTTGCCCTAGACATGGCAATTGCTTATAACATCCAATATATCGAATCAAGTCATCAATTAAATGACAAAGAGCGATACTTCCATGTCTTTATTGTTGACCCTATTACGATGGATGAGACCTTTGAAGTTACAGTGGAAAAGATCAAGTATATCGATCAGATCGTACCCGTACCACTACTTATAAAGGGACTTTACCAAAGAGAGATCGTTCAAGATGTAGGTGTACACTGTTATATCTATTTTCAAGACAATGATGCTTTTTTCACGATTTATAACGACCAGGAATTTGTCTATACAAAATCATTAAAATACTCTATTAGTATGATGTATGAACGTTTTAGTGAGCTTTATGGTGAGCAGATCGGTATGCCACTCTTCATACAGATGTTGTCTGGAGAGGGGCTTGGTGCTGAAAACAAAGAGTACCAACGCGACCTAATTAAGCTTTTTGGTGAACTCTTTTTACATATCAATGATGTACTTACCTATTCTAAACGTGCCTTTGAACTTGAGACTATTGACCAGATCTATATCGGTTCTCAGATCGGTACTATTGCGGGTCTGGATGAGTACTCACAGACCTATCTAGGTCTTATCTCAAAGACTTTTGACTTCGACTATGGCTTTGATACTAACGGTCAGTATGTTGATCAGGTACATCAACTTATGCACCTCTATACAATGACAGAGAGTGATGAACGTTATGAGTGTAACTTCTCTCTCTATCCACGTCCACCAAAGTTTATGCAACGCGCCAGTGGCAAACTCATCGCTATTTCTGGCCTTGCCCTGGTAGTTGCATTCTCTTATCCTGTTGCTTTTTGGAGTTTGACATTTGCTGAGGAGCTGAACAAATCACTCCTTGACACCGAATATAATGAGATTCACAGTATCAAGACAACAAGAGAAGCAACCATAAACCTAAAAACCGTTGAGAAAACTGCTGTAACAAAACTTGTCCTCGCCGAACAGACAGAGCTGGACAGACAGATGAATACACTTGAAAAAATTCACGATGTCAAAGTCAACTATCCAATGAAAGCTAAACTTATAACTGAGTTTGCAGCAGATTTGAACAAGTTTAATGTTAAACTCGAAAAGCTTACTTACAATGAAAGTGAAGAGTTCAAAGGGTTTACATTTCATATGATCTCTCATAAAGATAAAGACATAACTCGTCTACTAGAGTATTTAACAAAAAAGAAGACAACACGGTTCCACTTTGTCTTAGAAGAGATTTCATTTGATGAAGATAAAAATCGCTACGTAAGTGAGATGAAGGCGGTACTAAAATGAGTGCAATAATTGAAAAATATCTCTATGATATCGATCAGAGTTTTGCTGAGAAGAGTGACAAGGATGTCAAACTTATCTATGCAATGGTATTTGTCGCTTTAGTCACATTCTCTTATCTTGTCTTTTGGGACTCTGCTGAAAAAGGATATCAAGACATTCTAGCTGCATCAAAGACGGTACAAGAAAAAATCGCTGTAGACAAGCAGTATCTTGCCAAACATCCAGAGAGTGAGATCACCAAGTTAAATCAAGAAATTGCGCAACTCAATCAAAACTTAGAGATGCTTAAAGGTGAAAATGTCTATATAAAAGCAGAGATAGAGAAGATCCCTGAGCTTTTTTACGACGAGGAAATATGGGGTTCATTTATTGATTCTATTGCTGAACATGCAAGACGTAACAAGGTGAAACTAAGTTTCTTCTCTAATAAACTTGCTAGCGATAAAACGAAATTTGGTCACGTACTTAACATCAATATAAGTTCAGAAGGTGATTATAAAAATATTATGAAATTTATGAATTCTATTGAAAAAAGCAAGTTGGTTGTTGATATCCATGATTTGGATATGAATGCCTCTAGAAAGATCGAACTTGACCTAAATCTATCAGTTTGGGGGATTACATATTAATGAAAAAGTTACTATTTATGGCCTTATTACCACTTGCCGTTTATGCGGATCCGATTAGTGCTTCTCATGAAATCATCAACACTCAGATAGAAGAGATAAAGCCTCCTCGCGTTGGTGTAAGTAACAGAGCTATTGCAAAAGTGAAAAGTCCTTTTTTATATCTTAAGACAATCAAAACAAAAAGTGGCAAGACACGTACAGTTATAGAAGCAAAAAAACGTATCAGACTCAAACCACTAAAACTTGAATCAGCTATTAATAAAAACATCAAGATTAATGGTAAATGGTATAAAGAGGGAGACCGTATTAGAGAATACACGATTATTAAAGTCTCTGGTGGCGAAGCACATCTTAAAAGTAAAAAGAAAGATCTAGTACTCTACCTTAACAACAAAAATGACAAGATCCAATTTAACGTGAATTGATAAAAGGAAAATGAAAATGAAAATGAAAAACCTAAATAAAAAGCTGATCTCCTTAGCTGCTTCAGTCATCTTAGCATCTTCTATGCAAGCCGATTGTACTTATGAACTCTTTAGCATCTCTTCTGCAAAAGGAACTACCATTGGTGAATATGTTGATCAGTTGACAACTGCCTGTGAGTACAGTTTGGTTGTTGCTGACAGTGAAACTGAAAAACTTATGGACAAGAAACTTAATAAAACCCATATTAAGAACCTTACCATTGATGAAGTATTTGAGATCCTTTTAACAGAGAACAATCTTAACTTCACTATAGATAATGATATTTTACGTATTTCGTATCTTAAAACAATCACATATAACATCGATTATATTTTATCTCAACGTAAAAGTACCGGTTCGACAGATGTCATGTTAAGTTCCAGTTCTGCCTCTATAGGTGGACAGATGGGCGCTCAAGGTGGTATGGGCGGCGGTGGTGCTGTGGGTGGTGGTGCTGTGGGTGGTGGTATGCCTGGTGGCGGCGGTGCTATGGGTGGAATGGGTGGTATGGACTCCCAATCAGGTTCTAACAAGTCTGGTATTTCTATTGAATCCAGTGACGAAGTGAAATTTTGGGAAGAGTTAGATCTTGAGCTTCAACGCGTACTCAATCGTCCGGAAGATGCCTACCAGGCAGAAGCCCCTATTATCAACAAAAATGCAGGTCTTATCACCATCTCAGCAACGGGTCGTCAGCAAGCACGTATTGATGCTTACCTTAAACTCCTTCAAGAGAAAGTCCAACGCCAAGTTCTTATTGATGTGAGCATGATGTCAGTCCTTTTTGATGATAAGTCAGCTACTGGTATCGACTGGTCACAGCTTTATGGTCTAACAAACTTCGATGTAGCTATTGACACTGTTAGCACTAATGGAAAATGGAGTGGAACTTATGAACCAAAGGGAAGTATTAGTGAGATTACTACTTTGGCAAACAGGGCAGCTACTATGGTCCAGATATCTGGGGGAGGGTCTTTAAACGAAGTGATCAAATTTCTTAAAGAACAAGGTGAAGTCCGTGCACTCTCTAATCCTAAAGTCTTAACACTTAACAACCAACCTGCGTTGATCACAGTTGGTACAGAATACTTCTACACGATTGAGCAGGCATCAAACTCTGCAAGTGCTGGTGGTAATTTCACAACGCAAAACAATCAGATCAATTCTGTATTTGCAGGTGTATTGTTAGATATCACCCCTGAAATTGGTGAAAATGGCACAATCACACTTAAGGTAAACCCATCTTTAAGCCAAACACGTGTACCAATCTCTAGTGATACAACAGATCAGGAAAACCGTACTATGCCACCTGACCTTGACCGTCGTCAACTCTCTGCAGTGGTCACCGTTAAAGATGGTAACCGCATCATCTTAGGTGGGCTTATTGGTTCACGTGAAAACTTTAAGACCAACAAAGTACCTCTTTTAGGAGACATCCCCGGTCTTGGTTATTTCTTTAAATATGAAGAAAAAGTGAGAAATGTGGAAGAACTTGTTATAGTTATTGAACCACATATTATTAAGCCTGAAGGTAACACACTTACCATTGTAGATCTTGGATACACCTCTGTAACTAAAGAGGAAGCTGGACTCAAAGCTACATTTAGTGAAGATGATAATGTCACTGCTGAAGATGATGTCACGTTAGAAAGTAAAGAGGCTGATGAAGAGCTCTAAAGTATTCCACAATTCAAAAGAGGTCTTTCAGGATATTGTTGATTCAAAAGACTACGTTCAATTAGACCGTAGTGTTGCCATCTATCATGCATTAAAAGAAGCTATTCAAAAACCACTTAAGATGATTCTTGTTTTTGGTAAACCTGGAACGGGTAAAAGTATGATGCTTAACAAGCTTTACAAAGAACTCTCACCTAAGCAGAAAATCGTCTATATTCAAACACCCATTATAGATGAGATAGAGTTTTTCAAAGTGCTTGCGTATGAGATCTTTCGTTTCAATACTAACGAGCATCTAAATTTTACACAGTTCATGGAACTTGCCAACCATTTTGAGGTGGAGGTAACACCAGTGGTTATCTTGGATGAGGCCCAACTTTATTCTGAATCCTTGATGGAAAAGATTCGGCTTATCTCTGATTCTAGAAAAGTGAAGTTTATTTTTGCACTTCATAAAACACAAAAAGAGGACTTGATCGCAAAAGAGCACTTTCAAACACGTATATGGGAGAGCCAAGAGTTACAAAATGCCCTTCCCTCTGAATTAACGATCTATATACAAAAAAAGTTGTTACGTGCTAACTTTTTTGATCTTGCTAATATGTTTAGCGACAAGGCAGTTAAAACGATCCACCAATTTACAAATGGAAACTATCGTGATACAAATAAGTTGCTTTATGGACTTTTTGAAATCTGTAGTTGGTATGAAGACAATAACCCATCAGCCGTAAACTTTGATGCTATTCCTACCAAACTTATAGAGATGGCTGCTATACACACAGGATTTATTGATGCTTGATGTCCCTGAATTAGAAAAGAGATGGTCTAAATACCACTTTAAAAAGATGTTGCCGCGTTATGTTGGTGCTGCCGTTTTTATATCCGTGCTTGCCGGTGTTTTTGGCTATTTCTATCTAGCTACAGACATCTTACAGAGCAGTGTAGACAAGACAATAACGCTCTCAACAAAAAAGCCCTCTGTTACTACGAAAGTCGTTCAAACAAAAACTGTTGCGTCAAAGAGAGAAGTTGCTACAGTTACCAATAAAATAGATATTCCACAAAATATCTTACAGCCTTCATTTGTCTTTACTTCTATTGTCAAAGGGGAGATTCTGAGTGCTCAACTAGAGCAAGAACGGTTAGAACGACAGGCACAAGCCGCTCAAAGTGCGCGTGAACTTTCACTCAAAAGAAGAAAGGCAGCACAACGTAAAAAAGAAGCACAAAAACGCCGAAAAGCCAAAATCCTTGCTGCCAAAAGAAATGCTGCTAAAAAAAGTGCTGCTACTAAACCTATAGCACCCAAAAAAGAGAGAACTAAAGTGGTAGTCTTAGACGCCCATAATACGGCGGTGGTCAAACAAGTTCAAGAAGAGGTGAAGGTCGGTCATGTTCAGACTTCTGATGATGAATTAAAAGGGGTTATTAAACGTTTCAATCGAAAGAAGAAGCCAGCACTAAGTCTCTTTATTGCTAACAAATATTATGGAAAAGGCGACTATACGCAATCCTATAAATATGCGAGAGAGACCCTTAAGCTAAACCCTAAGATTGAAGACGGTGTTATACTGTACGCTAAATCCTTAGTAAAACTAGGAAGAAAAGACAAAGCAGTTAACAAGCTGAACAGTTATTATAAAAAATCACGTTCTATAAAAGCTAAGGCCCTACTAACTGAGATAAAAAAAGGAACATTCAAATGAAAAGACTAATTGCTCTACTCTCTCTAACGCCCCTGCTTCTCTTAGCAGATTTAAAGACAGATACTTTTAAACTCTATCAGGCAGAGAAATTTCAAGAGGTTTGTAAAACAGACGAAAATATATTACGTCAGAATATTACAGATGAAGAGTTGCTCTCTATCTATGCATTTTCTTGTCTTAACGCTGACCGTATTGACAAATTGGCACTTCCTATTGTAGCACTCAAGGCAACACCTGAGTCTCGTGCAAATGCTGCCTACTTTTCAGTAATTTTGATGCAGAAAAAGCTATTGATACATGCCTTAAGCGATCAATACGACCTTAAACCTGTAAGACTCCCAACTACAGAGTATGTTTTGTCTACAGTTTTTGATCTTTACACACACGACAGCGGATCTAAACAAAAACGTCGTTACAATTACAAAGACCCGAAGGACCCGACTAAGATGTACCGTCTTTATGTCACCAAAAGTGGTCCTTCTCCTAAAATGATCATAGAAGAGTATCAGAACAAGCAGATGACAAAACGTCATATCTACTGGTAGGAGTTATTATGGATAGAATCACCACCGATTTATTAGCCCAAGGTCATATCTCTAAAGAGCAAATCGATAGACTTCAACGGGCAGGTGTAGATAACGATACACTGCTTGAGACATTGACTAAAGTCGGTGCAGTCTCTGTCAACTTTGTCAAAAGATTTGTAGTTGAGCAGATACGCTCTGGGCAATATGATATATCAATCATTAAACAATACCATTTTTTAGATGCGCAATCGGTGATGCAGCACCTCGCAGAAGTGATGGACTTCCAATTTTTAGATCTTGATTCGATCGACATGGACTATAGGTTAACAGACCGCATACCTCTTTCACAGCTCAAACGTTTTAATGCCATCCCTATTAAAGAGAACGATCTCTCTGTCACTATCGCTTTTTTAGATCCCCTCAATATCGAAGCACAAGAGGCCATTCAACGGCTCTTTCCTAGAAAACCTATAGATATTGCCGTAGCAACTGAAAAGCAGATCCAAGCTTATCTTTTTAAAGTTGAACTTAAAGACAGTGTCAAAGAGCTTGTGATCAACATTCGTAACGAGTTGAACTCCATAGGTAGAGAACAGACCAAAGATGCTGCTGAAGCTTCTTCTATCTTGCAACTCATTGAAGTCATCTTAAAAGCTTGTATTAAAGCACGTGCAAGTGATATTCACATTGAACCTACAGAGAATAACTGTACTGTCCGTGCCAGAATTGATGGCAAACTCTCTGAAGTCTTTATCTTCGACAAAGACATCTACCCGCCGCTTGCCTCAAGACTGAAGATCCTTGCCAACTTGGATATTGCTGAAAAACGCAAACCTCAAGATGGACGTTTTTCTACACCGGTTGGTGGACGTGAGTATGACTTCCGTTTCTCTACACTGCCAATTATGTATGGTGAGTCTATCGTTATGCGTGTACTCGACAAAGAGAAAGCCTTGGTCAAACTTGAAGATGCAGGTATGGATGAGGCCGGATACAAGAAGCTTCACAAAGCTCTGATGACACCTTACGGTATTATCTTGGTAACCGGTCCTACCGGTTCAGGTAAGACCACGACACTTTATGGTGCACTAAATGAACTGAGAAGTGTTGAAGAAAAAGTCATTACCGTCGAAGATCCTGTAGAGTACCGTATGAACTTGATTCAACAGGTTCAGGTCAAGGCCAGCGTTGGACTTAGCTTCGCTGATGCTCTCCGCTCTATCCTTCGTCAGGATCCCGACAAGATCATGATTGGTGAGATCCGTGACCAAGAGACACTGGAGATTGCTATTAAAGCAGCACTGACCGGTCACTTGGTTATCTCTACCCTGCACACCAACGATGCTGTCAGTTCCATTCCTCGTATGGTCGATATGGGGATAGAGCCTTACCTTATCAGTGGTTCAGTTGTCGCTATTCAGGCACAACGTCTTATCCGTAAGATCTGTCCAGCCTGTAAAGTTGAAGAGCAGCTTCCAGCTTCTGTCTTGGCACCTTATAAACAATACTTTCCAGACGATACCATTTTTTACAAAGGGGCCGGTTGTAAAGAGTGTAATGGTGCAGGTTATACAGGACGGGAGATGATCTCAGAAGTATTGCCTATTTCTGAGACACTTTCGAGTATGATCGCCCAAAGTGCTTCAAAAGATGCTATGATTGAACAGGCACTTAAAGAGGGCTTTGAACCTATGTTTGTTAATGGAATGAAGAAGGTTGCTAGCGGCGTAACAACCTTAGAAGAGATCTTAAGGGTGGTAAAATCATGAAACACTTTACAGCTACCGTATTGGCGCGTGGTAAAAAGACTGAGCACAACTTTTATGCAGAGAGCAAAAAAGAGGCTCACTATATGGCCAAAGCCAAATACTCCGGTATTTTGGTCAAACTTGATGAGACTTCTGCACCGCTTGAAGACCAGTTTGCACAGTTTAAAGACAACATCTTTAAAAATGCTAAAAAGAAGAAGCTCAAACCCGATGCCTTGATCGCAGCTGTACAACAACTTGCTGTAATGACCAATGCCGGTATCTCGCTACACCAGTCTCTCTCGGATCTTGCAGAAGCAACAGACGACCCTACCCTTAAAGATATTCTTAGTAACTGTGCCGAAGATATTAATGCGGGTTCAAGTTTCTATAAGTCTATGGATACCTACCGTTCTCAAGTAGGTGGACTTACCCTAGCCATGATCGATTTGGGTGAGAAAACTGGTAACATGGCAGAAGCTCTGAACAACTTGGGTGATATGCTCGAAGAGATCCGTAAAAACGTGATCAAATTTAAAAAAGCGATGGCCTATCCACGTAATGTTATGATAGCTATGGCAGTGGCCTTTACTATTCTACTAAGTTTTGTTGTTCCACAATTTAAAAGTATCTTTGAGTCCTTAGGTGCAGAACTTCCACTTCCAACGCTTATATTAATGTTTCTGTCTGATGCCTTGACTCAATACGGTCTCTATGTACTAGCCGGTGTCGTGACCATTTATTTAAGTATCAAATATATGGTCGACAATAACATGGAATTCAGGTATAGGTTTCATCAACTTTTACTTCGTACCAAAATCATCAAAGGAATTATTCTATACTCTTCTTTAAGCCGATTCACCCTAGTCTTCTCTGAATTGGTACGTTCAGGTATTCCAATTTCTGAGGCTCTTGAGACCGCTATTAATATGACGGACAACCTGCCAATGAAAAAGAAGTTTGGTGTAATCCTTGCAACCGTTGAAAAGGGAGGTAGTCTTAAAGAGGGCCTTGAAGAGACAGGACTTTTTGAAAACATGGTTATACAGATGGTCAAGGCAGGTGAATCATCTGGTCAGCTTGATGCCATGCTCGATAAGGTAACAGAGTACTATAAAATGCGATTCGATGCTATTATCGATGGTTTGGCAGAAGCTATTGAGCCTATTATGTTGGGTGTTATTGCCGGTCTTGTTTTACTTTTGGCACTGGGTATCTTCTTACCTATGTGGAGTCTTGGAGACGCTGCGCAAGGAAGATAAAAGAGGGAGTAATCACTCCTTCTCACGTCTTTTTTAAAATAACCTATTATTTAAACAGATTAATATTTCTACTCTAAAAGTGCTTGTTCCGCCTTTTGAGCCTCTAACTTCTCTTTACGTTTCTCTTCCACCTTTAACATCTTTTGATAGGCTTCATCTTCTTGCATCATCCCCGCTTCATATAAAAACTGCGAAGCTACAAAGTCACTTTTTTTGATCTTGTCATATTTGGCAAAACTCAGATATAAAATATCTTTTGCCCGAGTAACAGAGACGTAAAAGAGTCTACGCTCTTCATCCAGGCTCCCCCCACGTACCATCAGTTTACGGTTTGGAAAACGTCCGTCCATCAAGTCTATAACATAGACCTCTTTATATTCTAAGCCTTTTGAAGCGTGAATACTTAGCAGGTGAACACCCTCACCTTGCGTCAGGTCTTGAGAGCCTAGTATCATAGCATTTAAAAAACGTTCATGCTCGCTGTAAGGACGGGTTAACTCAACCAGTATCTGAGACTTATTATGGATACGTTCTGTGGACTCTTTTTTCTGCTTCTCATCAACGGTTCCATCTGTAAGGACAGCACGTTTACTGCTCAGTACATCAACAATGCCATGATAAAACTCAGATATTCTAATCTTGGTCACAATAGTCTTGGGCTGTTTCAATCCATGAATAGAACGCAATAGTTGTGTAAAATTGAAAAGGAATTTGGCCCCATCTTTGGTCAACTTAGGATGTTTTAATACAGGGTTTTTCAAAAACTTCGCATCAAATCCCAAAGCACCAAAACGTCCTGCTGAACCCAACTCTAAAAAGTCATCAAAGAGACCAAGCTGCTGATTTAATTTACGTTTTTCAAAAGGGTTTGAGATACTGGTATCGGGAGAAAAGACACCATAAAGCAGAGACCCAGAACCTACATTTTGAAGGGCGATAAAAAGTTCTTTTGCTATTGCACTTCCGATCCCTTTTGCAAATTCAAAAAGGTGGATAAAGGCCATCATATCATTTTCATTGACCATCAAGGTGTAGATGTCTAAAATAGCTTTGATCTCTTTAGCATCAAAAAAGCTTGTGCCACCTCTACGACGACATGCTACACCCTGCTCTCTCATCGCTGCTTCAATGCCATCTGCTGTAGAGTTATTTCGAAAGATCACAGCGATCTCTTCATGGGGTGTCGCTGTTTTTTTGATCATCTCAGTAATAGCATGATACTGATCAAACAGTTCATCATAAACCAACAACTTAGGGCTCTGTGCTTCACCCTGACGGGTCACTTCCAACTCTTTAGGATATATACGCTCGTTATGAGAGATCACTCTGTTTGCCAATGAGAGAATAGGCACGGTAGAGCGGTAATTTTTACGTAGTGTATGAACCTCTGCATTTTCAAACTTCTTAGTAAAAGAACCTATGATCCCAATGTCTGCGCCGTTGAAAGCATAAATACTCTGGTCATAATCCCCCACACAAAAAAGTGATGGTGGCCGCATCGCTTCGACTAAAGAGCCTTGCAGAGCATTGGTATCTTGGTACTCGTCTATAAGTACCTCTTTGTAACCAAGTTCTTTCTCTTTGGCGATGTTACGCATCTGAATAAGAAGGTCATTAAAGTTTAAAAAACCATACTGGAGTTTTAACTGCTCAAACTCCTCAACAACATCTGCATAGATCAAGGCGTATATGCGGTGGTCAGGCTGTTTTTTAGCGATCCAAGTCTCAAAGTCTTCTAACATTTCTGTGTTTTGAAAAAAGGAGTAGAGATCATAGAGATAGTTGGCACCATAAGGTTCGCTGTCGGTACTAAGATGAGAAAAAGAGCGTTTTTCAAAGACACTGCGAAACAGGGTTTTAAGCTCTCGTTGCTGCTTCAGAACTACTTTTCCATTAAAACGTTTGAGCCAGCGGTAACTGATGGCATGAAAAGTCCCCGCATCGATCTTGCCTGCTGTTTGCTTTCCAAAGTACTGTGCAACGCGTTCGACCATCTCTGCGGCTGCTTTGTTAGTAAAGGTCAAAAGAAGGATCTCTTCGGGTTTGACACCATTGTTTAACAAATGCCCTATTCTTCCAACAATGGTAGAAGTCTTACCCGTTCCGGCAGAGGCGATGATTAGGTTCTCACCATAAGGTGCGGTTGCTGCTTTGTACTGGTCATCATTTAAACGCGAAAGAGGCAAATAGAGTCCTTAGGTGGCTTAACTTATATCTCTTGGTAACAAGAGAAAATTCAGAGAATTTGCATGGCAAATATTTAGCCGAATATTACCTCCATTTAGCTATAATTCGCCTAAATTTTTATGAAGGTCACCTTATGGCTGAAGCAACAAAAAAAGCAACGACATACGATCCAAAAGTCGTTGAAGACAACTATTACAAAATCTGTGAAGAGCGTGGCTACTTTGAGGTAGACTCTAATAAAGCCATCCAAAAAGAGAACAAAAACTTCTCGATTATGATGCCACCACCCAACGTCACGGGACGTCTCCATATCGGTCACGCATTGACCTTTACACTCCAAGACATCATCACACGTTACAAACGTATGGATGGCTACAAAACTCTATGGCAGCCTGGTACTGACCACGCAGGTATTGCTACACAAAATGTTGTTGAGAAACAACTGCTTGCTGAGGGTACAACCAAAGAAGAGTTAGGACGCGAAAAGTTTTTAGAGCGTGTTTGGGCTTGGAAAGAG